>JBILIO010000075.1:0-8391 GCA_044349915.1 Sphingobacteriales bacterium
CCACATGCCGATGTATAATGCCAACATGCAAAAAATGATATTAAAAATTATATTCCCAAATGCCAATAGCATATTTCCAGATTTAAGAATTTGATCTGTTTCAGAAATAAAAGTAGAAAACGTGCTAAATCCACCACAAAAACCAGTTAACAAGATTAGTTTTAATTCTGCATTCAAATTTGTTTTGGCTAATAACATAGTTGAAAAAAAACCAACCAATAAACAACTCAATACATTGGCTGTAAAAGTTGCCATTGGAAAATTAAACCCAAAGCTAACTTTTGTGAATGCCCAACGCGCTATGCTTCCAGCTCCTCCACCCATAAAAACAAACAATGCATTCTTCATGATAATTTATTTTTTTGTTTTCAATATTATTTCCAGCACCTCTTCTATTGGCGTATAGTTAAACGTAAGGGCTTGTACTAATTTTTGATTGTTAAATATATGATTTTTTTGACTTGCGCGTAAGGTAAATTTACTCAATAAAGGGCTTTTGTTGAATAAAAAAGAATAGAGTTGCAATACGCTAATAATTGCATTACTCCAAGTATTGCTTAATCGAATAGCTAATGGCTTTATATTTTTAATTTGAGCAATCAGTACAAAAAATTCTTGATAACTTTTATTTGCTGCAGAAATAATAAACCTTTCTGCAACTATCGTAGAATCCATTAATTGGATCATTGCCCGACACAAGTCGACCACATAAACTAAAGCAATAGTGCCTTCGGGATAAAAATAGGCTTTAGCATTTACCAACTTTAAAAGTGACGTACCGCCCCCTTGCTTTTCGTCGTAACCTAAAATTACAGATGGGTTTACAATCACTGCGTCGAGGCCTTCTGTTATGCCACGCCATACTTCTCTTTCTGCTTCAAATTTACTTATCGAATAGTCTGAAATAGTTGCATCGTAAATCCATTGACAAGTTTCGTCGATGAGCATACCGGGTTTAGCTTCTCCAATTGCAGCTATCGAACTTACATATAGTAATTTTTGGATGCCTAAAAATAAAGCTGCATTCACAATATGTGCGGTTCCCTGCACATTGGTTTGCCAAATTTCTTTTTTGTCTTTTGGATCAAAGGATACCTTGGCTGCGCAATGATAAACATGCGAACATCCATTCATGGCCTGCTCGATTGCATCATAATCTTGCAAATCGGCTTCAAACCATTCTATTTGATGAGCATAAGGAATTAAAGCAATAGGCACTTTAGCATTCGGTCGAATAATTGCGCGAATGGGCTTTTGCTGCTGCACCAAAGCTTGTAGCAAATGTCCTCCAACTAAACCGGTTCCTCCTGTAACTAAAATCATATTTTATTTTACAAATATGTGTAAAATAAGGCAGATAATTTATGAGAATTGATGTAGGAATGTGTGAAACATTTCTTTATTTTCGCTTATGCTACAAGATTTCTTAAGTCCGATAAATGCATCTAGGTTTGAACCTGAAAACGGTTATAATACCTCCCAATTGGGTGCTAAAATTATTTGTCACCAAAACAGCTTTCCAGATTTAGCAAATGCGCAATTGGCTATCATTGGTGTACTTGAAGACAGAAAAGCGATTCAGAACGAAGGCTGTGCAAATGGAGTGGAACAAATTCGCACTTTTTTATATCAATTAAACGAAGGTGATTTTAACAGTAAAATCGTTGACTTAGGAAATATTTTACCAGGTGAAACTTTAAGAGACACCCATTATGCATTAAAAGTAGTTACGGAATCTTTATTGAAAAAATCTATCATTCCAATTATTATTGGTGGTGGACACGACTTATGCTATGCGCAATATTGGGCTTACGAAAATTTAGATAAAAAAGTAGACCTACTTTCTTTCGATGCGCATTTTGATTTAGATGCCACCGTAGATGAACATCAAATTCCAAATTCGCAATCTTATTTGAATAGCATTATTTTACACGAGCCCAATTTCTTATTTAATTTTAGCAATATCGGTTATCAAACCTATTATGTAAATCAAGAAAGTATTCAACTAATGGATAAAATGTATTTCGACATTCATCGATTAGGTGAATTCAGAAATAAAATTCAAGAATCAGAACCAATCATTCGAAATGCAGACTTGATAAGCGTAGATATTTCTGCTGTTAAAATGGCAGATGCACCAGGCAATGCAAATGCACATCCTAATGGTTTTTATGGAGAAGAAATGTGCCAAATGATGCGCTACGCAGGCATGAGCGACAAATGTTCTTCTATTGGTTTTTATGAATTCAATCCTAAATACGACCATCGTAATCAAACTGCAGAATTAATTGCGCAAATGATTTGGTGTTTTATAGAAGGCTATTACGCTAGAAAAGACGATTACCCAAGTAGCAATAAAAATGATTACATTAAATATCGTGCTACTTTTCAAGATGTTCAACACGAAGTTATTTTTTTAAAAAGCAAAAAAACAGATCGATGGTGGATGCAAATTCCATATCCAAATTTAATATCTAAAAATGAAAGGTATTTAATGGTGCCTTGTTCTTACGAAGATTATGTGCAAGCCACAAACGGAGAAGTTCCTAATAGGTGGTGGAAAAATTATCAAAAATTAATTATATAAATTATGAATAGAATAGTAATCATTTGTTGTATCATTTCTTTAAGCGCTTGTTCCAAATTTGGTCAAAAAAGCACCTACACCATAGACGGAAATTTGAGTGCTAAAGATTCTAGTGTAATCTACTTGAAAAGCTACCAAACAGTAGAGCCCACGCTTGATTCCGCTTTTATTGTAAATGGAA
Organism: Sphingobacteriales bacterium; assembly: GCA_044349915.1. Lineage (GTDB taxonomy): Bacteria > Bacteroidota > Bacteroidia > Sphingobacteriales > Sphingobacteriaceae > CAIKLP01. The sequence goes on from JBILIO010000075.1 coordinate 2,769, forward strand.
AATTTACATTCGAAGGTAAACTAAGCGCAGCAGCTCAGTTTTTTTTGTATACCAAAAAGAACGAAGAAACAAACCAAAGATTGAGCTTTGTTTTAGAAAATGAGCACTATACCATTAATGGATCCGAAGACAGCATTGCCAGTGCTATGGTTGTTGGTGGCAAAGAGCAATCGTATTATGTTGCATTAAGAACAACTTTAAAGCCAATAGAAATCCAATTTAAAGAATTACAAAAGGCTTACTACCAAGCAGCCGATCAAAAAGATACCGCTTCTATGACGGCGATTGATGCCAAGTGGGAATTACAGGGTAAAATTTTTGATAGTTTAAATAATGCTTTCATTAAAAATAATCCAGCAGCTTTTGCCAGTTTATTGGCTATAGATGAACTCGCTGGAGGTATAATAGATCCAGCTGTTATAGGCCCTTTATTGGAAAGCGTAAATCCTAAATTATTAGAGAGTCCATTAGGAAAAAATCTAAGTGATAAACTTTTAAAAGCAAAAAAAACAGCGGTAGGTCAACATTTCATCGACTTTAATGCGAAGGATATTAACAAACAAGATTTTCAACTTTCGAAAGTAAAAAGCAAATATATTTTATTAGACTTTTGGGCTTCGTGGTGTGGACCTTGTAGAGCCGAAAATCCATTTGTAGTAAAAGCATATGAAATGTATCATTCAAAAGGTTTAGCTATTGTAAGTGTTTCCTTAGATGATAATGAAAGTGATTGGAAAGCAGCAGTTGCAAAAGATCATTTAAATTGGATTCATGTTTCATCTTTAAAAGGATTCGATGAGCCCGCAGCAAAATTATATGGAATATCTGCTATTCCACAAAACTTTTTAATTGATAGTGCTGGAACCATAGTAGCTAAAGACTTACGAGGAGATGCGCTTTCAATCGCATTAGCAAATTGTTTAAAATAAAAATATTATGAAATATACTTCAATTGATTCAGCACTTTTTTTTGAAAACAGAAAAAGATTCAACGAAAAACTAAAGCCAAGTTCCTTGGTGATCATTCATTCTAATGATGAATTTCCAAGAAGTGGCGATCAAGCTTTTCCATTTCATCAAAATCCAGATATGTTTTGGCTTTCTGGAATCGATCAAGAAGAAAGCATTTTAGTTTTATTTCCTGATTGTCCAATACCTGCATATAAAGAAGTATTATTTTTGAAAAAAACCAACGAACATATTGCGGTTTGGGAAGGACATAAATATACAAAAGAAGAAGCAACAGCTGCTTCTGGAATTCATACCGTATGCTGGTTAGAAGAGTTTGAAACAATGTTGCCGATGTTAATGCACCATTGCGAAAACGTATACCTCAATACCAACGAGAACGATCGCTATGTGCATACTAATCAATATAGAGACTTGCGTTTTGCAAAAGATTTGAAAGATCAATATCCTTTGCACGAATATCAAAGAGCTGCCACTATTTTCAGATCTTTAAGAGCTGTAAAATCTGGCTACGAAGTAGAGTTATTACAAATGGCTTGCGATATTACCGAAAAAGCTTTTCGTCGGGTATTAAAATTTGTAAAACCAGGCGTAACAGAATATGAAATTGAAGCAGAAATTATTCATGAATTTATAAAGAATAGGGCAAGCGGTCATGCATACAATCCAATTATTGCATCGGGCAAAAATGCATGTGTGTTACATTATAACGACAACAATCAAGTTTGTAAAGATGGAGAAGTAATCTTATTTGATTTTGGTGCAGAGTATGCCAATTACAATGCGGATTTATCGAGATCAATTCCTGTTAATGGTAAATTTACTGCCAGACAAAAAGCAGTATATAATGCAGTTTTAAAGGTAATGACAGAAGCTAAGAAGATGCTAGTGGAAGGCGCTATTTTAGATGAATACCATAAAGAAGTAGGTTCGGTTATGCAATCAGAATTAATTGAATTAGGATTACTCGACAAACATGCCGTTGCCAAACAAGATCCGAATATGCCTTTATATAAAAAATATTTTATGCATGGCACTTCTCATTTTCTTGGTTTAGATGTGCACGATATTGGTAATCGTTACGAAAAAATGAAAGCAGGAATGATATTCACTTGCGAGCCTGGCATCTATATTCCAGAAGAGGGATTAGGCATTCGCTTAGAAAATGACATCTTAATAACTACGAATGGCAATATCGATTTAATGCAAAACATTCCAATCACTGCAGATGAAATTGAAAGTTTAATGAACGAATAAACTAATTTTTATCTGGCTCAATTTCAAGCAACATGTTTAATAGCGTCGTAATTTCTTCCGCTTTAACCATGTTGCTTTGTTTTTCGTAAGCACTAATTAAATTTCGTAATACTCTTTTAATAATTTGAATATTACTACAAGGATTGTAAAAACTCAGATCTGGAAGAATTTTTAACTGTTTTAAAAAATGATCTACATCTTTTCGGTTAAATACCGAGCCCTTGTTAAATGCGTTGATATAAAATAAAATACCATTTGCTTCGCCACTAGAAATATGCGGGTACTCCAGTCGTTCATCTAAATAGGCTAATACAAAATGTTGTGGCAAGTTGATTCCATATATTGGAATGTCGAGTCTTTGAGCGACTACCGCATATATGATGGCTAATGAAATTTGATTGCCACGTCGAGATTCTAATACATTATTAATAAAGGAATTTTGTGGATCGTGAAAATTGCTAGTATTTCCGGTAAAGCCATGCACTGCATAAAATACATGATTTAGAATTTTTACTTTCTCTAAAGGGCTCGCATCGTACCGTAGTTCAATCCATGCATCTCTTTTTATTGCATCAATTTGATTGATTATTTTTTGTTCGTCTAAATCGGGATACTGTAAGCGCGCAACCGAAATAAAGCCGTTAAGCAAATCAAACGAGCCCGAAATAGCCCATAGTTTGAGCGCTTCTTTGACCGCTATAAATTGTATTTGATGGATTAAGTTTTCTATTCTTTCTTGTAAAAAACTATCTAATGATTGCTCCCATTGCGTTTCGAGCGTTGGAATAATAGCTGTTCCTAAACTCAATACCTTAGCAGAGACTTGTTCATAGACCATTTGATCTGGATCGTCTAATAAGGAAATTAAGGCCGCTATTTCTTTTGAGTTACGCATCTAACACTAAACTAAAGAATTTTAAATTAATATTCAAAATGTTTGTAAAAGGATTATAATAGCTTATTTTTATTCGATGAATATTTTTAAGCAAACTTATTATTATTTAAAATATAGAATTCGTGCAAATACTTTACATGGAACACATTCTCCTTATGTGTATCAATTTTTAGAACAAATTTTATATCAAAATGTTTCTAACGAAAGTTTAAATAAAATTGAATTAAGAAGAGCTGATTTATTAAAAGACCAAAGGCAAATTGAAATTACCGATTTAGGTGCTGGATCTCGACAAAACAATAATCGAATTAAAACAATACAGCGAATTGCTAAATCTGCACTCAAACAACCTAAATTTGCAGCACTTTATTATAGCATCATCAAATCTGCTAATCCAGCACATATCATAGAACTGGGTACTTCTTTAGGCATTACCAGTTCTTATATGGCAATGGCAACTTCTCAAAAAATATATACACTAGAAGGTTGTCCAAATACTTTAAGCATTGCTAAAGAAACATTTGAAGTGTTACAGATAAACAATGTAGAAACTGTTGCGGGAAACTTTGATGATACACTTCCTTCCTTACTTGAAAAACTAAATCAGGTTGATTTTATTTATTTTGATGGTAACCATACAAAATCAGCAACGCTACATTACTTTAATCTTGCACTTGCCAAAGCAAATGAAAATAGCTTATTTATCTTCGACGATATTTATTGGTCGGAAGAAATGATCGATGCTTGGAAAATTATAAAAGCAGATCAGAGGGTAAGTATTACTATCGATTTATATTTCATTGGCTTAGTTTTTTTTAAAAAAGGCCAAGCAAAAGAAAATTTTACGATTTTATTTTAACAAAAAAAAGCCCTTGTAAAAATACAAGGGCTTTTTTTTAATAGCTTAAATTACTTTGTTGCTTCTGCTGCAACAGGCACTAACACGCCGTTTGCTTCAAAGGTAATTTCGTTTTTAGGTTCTTTAATTGCATCCATTTCTGCTTTTGTAGCACCACCATCTTCTGCATAATGCTTTTGATCTTCTACAGAAATTGTAGCGAACTTAGCTGTTCCTTGCATAATAACTTCTTTACCTGCCATCATTGCATTGTCGGTTGGAACAAAGAATGCATAATCTTTAAAAGTAACTTTCATTACTTCGCCATTTGCTAATTCCACATTCATCCAGCATCCTTTCTTTTGACAAACTTCCACTACTTTCGCTTTTAATTTTGTGTCGTAAGTTGGCGCATTGCCCATCTCTGCAAGTAAAGTAGTTGCATCAATTGTACTGTCTGGTGTAATCATGCCACCATATGAATCAAAATTACCCATTGCAGTTTCTACTCTTGTTGCATCATTACTTTTTTTAGTTTCTGATGAACATGCTGCAAAGAAAATTGCGATTGCAGCAAATAATATCAATTTTTTCATGTTTATTTTTCTTTAATTTAATACAAAGTTAAGCATATCTCTATTAAAAAATAGCATATTTTAATAGATTTTAACCGAAAAGCTCTTTAAATAACTCGTCTAATCTACCAACTGCAATAATCTCTAAATTGAATTTCTTTTTATCTATTCCTTTCAAAGAAAATACGGAAACAATAATTTTTTCAAAACCCAACCGTTCAGCTTCTGCAATTCTTTGTTCCACCCGATTTACATTTCGAATTTCTCCAGATAATCCAACCTCTGCGGCAAAACATATTTTAGATGAAATTGGAATGTCTTCGTGAGAAGAAATAATGGCTGCAATAATTCCTAAATCTATGGCAGGATCTTCTACCTTAATGCCTCCTGTGATATTTAAAAAAACATCTTTGATCCCTAACCTAAAGCCACATCTTTTTTCTAAGACAGCCAGTAGCATATTCATTCTTTTGGCATCAAAACCGTTTGCCGATCTTTGTGGTGTGCCATAAGCGGCTGTGCTTACCAATGCCTGAGATTCAATGAGCATTGGTCTCATGCCTTCTATCATTACCGAAATTGCAATGCCGCTTAAATCTTCGGAACGTTGCGAAATTAATATTTCTGATGGATTATGCACTTCCCTTAATCCGGTACTTTGCATTTCGTAAATACCTAATTCGGAAGTGGAGCCAAATCTGTTTTTAACCGAACGCAACATACGGTAGGTATGATGTTGATCGCCTTCGAATTGCAATACGGTATCTACCATGTGTTCCAATATTTTCGGACCAGCAATGGCGCCATCTTTGGTTATATGCCCGACTAAAAAAACAGGCGTCGATGTTTCTTTTGCAAATCGTAATAATTCTGCGGTACATTCTCGAATTTGTGAAACACTTCCTGGCGTTGATTCTATATGAGCAGAATGTAAGGTTTGAATAGAATCAATGATGACAATATCTGGATTTAATTCTTCAATTTGTTTGAAAATATTTTGGGTAGAAGTTTCGGTTAATACAAAACAATTACTCGCTTCGCGTTCGGTAATTCTAGCTGCGCGCATTTTAATTTGATGTTCACTTTCTT
>JBILIO010000076.1:0-8327 GCA_044349915.1 Sphingobacteriales bacterium
CATAAAGTAGCCTATGGCGAAATAGATTGGATTAATTTTGCGAACGATTTTGTAAATAATCAATTAGGCTTAACGCGTTCTCAAAGAACAACGCAGGTAGAACATTACGATAATTTTGCGGCACAATTTGATGCCTTAAAAAGAATCAATACCATATTAATCGACTTTAGCAGAGACATGTGGTCTTATATTTCGATGAATTATTTTAACCAGCAAATCAAAGCCGGCGAAATTGGATCTTCGGCCATGCCACATAAAGTAAATCCAATCGATTTTGAAAACGCAGAAGGAAACCTCGGTTTAGCCAATGCTTTATTCGAACATTTAGCAGCAAAATTGCCTGTTTCAAGGCTTCAAAGAGATTTAACAGATTCAACTGTTTTTAGAAATATTGGCGTTCCATTGGCTCATACTTTAATTTCGTTTAAATCTTTATCGAAAGGTTTAGCAAAATTAATGCTAAACGAAGCTGCGTTAACTGCAGACTTGGAAAATAATTGGGCGGTTGTAGCAGAAGCTATCCAAACTGTTTTAAGAAGAGAAAATTTCCCTAAACCCTACGAAGCACTTAAAGAGTTGACTAGAAAAAACGAAAAAATCACCCAAGAAAGTATTCGAAATTTTATTGATGGTTTAGCGATTACCGAAAGTTTAAAAGAGGAATTAAAATTAATCAGTCCGCATAATTATACTGGTTTTTAATTATTAATTTTTTGAAAAACTTCACATTTACCTCAGAGGATCAAATCTGGCATATTTTCGACGATCAACAGTCTGAAACGCTTGTAATTGTTACAAAAAATAAGGAAAAAGCAACAATAGCCTATCATCATATTTGTTTAAAAACTGGACAAATTAAGGTACTCGACATTCCATTACCAACAGAAATACAATGGAATATTTGCAAAGTTTATAATCAAAAAATTATTTTTCAATCTCCTATTTCAATCAATAGACCCGAGCATCAATATATTTTGGTATACGATATAGTAGCTAAAAAAATTATATTAGAAAACTACCAAAGAGGCATTCAAATTATTGTTCAACAAGGCATCATCTCCTATTTATTAAAAATCGAACCTAAAAAATTCGAATTAATGGCCTTCGATAAAAACGAAATTTTACAAGATTTATCGATAGATCCAATCGGTACCGATCATTTAAAATTACCCACTAACTCCTCCGATAATGAATTAATCATAACGCATGCTGCCTTTGATATTTCGGCAATATTTAACACCGATTTTCATTTAAAATTAAGCTTAAATAAGTCCGTTATTTATGAATGGAAGGCAACAGATATAAAAGACTTAAGTCTCGAAAATGATTATTTTATGGTGATTCACGATTATCTTCTGCTTTTAAAAGAAAAAAATACCATAGAAATTATCGAATTAAAAGCATAAAAAACTACCTTAGTGCCATGAAAAAATTAGCCTTAATGCTAGTACTATTCGTTTCCAATTTTGCAGCCAATGCTACAATTGATTCGATTGGTATTGAAAAAACAAATACAGAAAATTATATTTTACATAAAGTTGAGAAAAGCGAGGGCTTATATGCCATTGCAAGAAAATATCGCACCAGCGCTACTGCTATTCAAGAGGCAAATAATTTAACAAATACCAGTTTGCAATTAGGTCAGGTGTTAAAAGTGCCTACCACACAAAACTTAAGCAGTGCTAAAGTAAGCACGACTAAAAAAACAAATCAAAGCATTCAGCATAAAGTATTAAAAGGCGAAACCCTATCTGCCATTGCACGCAAATACCAAATTACCTTAACAGAAATTAAATCATGGAATAATTTAACCGATGGAAATATTAAAGTTGGGCAAACGCTTTTAGTGAAATCTGAAAAGACTCCAAGTACCTCAAGTCCGGCAATTGCAGTAAAAAAAGAAGTGAAAACTCCAGCGGCTATTGAGCCTAAAACTGCTCCAGTAAAAGACAATAGCACTGTAATTACCGCTAAAAATTATTCTTACGAAAACAGTAAAGAAATCAACGAAACTGGACTTGCCGGTTGGATAAATGATAAAAATTCAAACCCGAAAAAATCTATTGCTTTGCATAATTCTGCTGTAATTGGAACCATCATGAAAGTGAGTAATCCGGCAACAGGTAAAATGGTTTATGTGAAAATAATTGGCACCATTCCAAACGCCATCGAAAACGAAAACTTGGTGATTCTTTTGTCGAAAGCTGCAGCTAGTTTAATTGATGCCACTGAGCCAAAATTCAAAGTTAACCTCACTTTTGCTTCACCTAAGTAATGAATTTAGCTAAACCTTATTTAATTGGCATTGCAGGCGGTAGCGCATCGGGTAAAACTTATTTACTCAATGCCTTATTAAATCATTTCAATGCAGATGAAATTTGCTTAATCTCTCAAGATCATTACTATAAACCGCAAGCAGAACAACATATTGATGAGAATGGTCAAATTAATTATGATTTACCTGAAGGGATAGATCAAGAGAAATTAATGGCAGACATTCAAAGTTTATTAGCTGGCAAGCCCGTTAAAAAATTAGAATATACCTTTAACAATCCAGACGCCAAACCAAAAGAATTAACCATTAACCCTGCTCCAATTGTGGTCATCGAAGGTTTATTTATTTTTCATTTTCAAGAATTATTTAAGGCTTTTGACTTAAAAATATTTATCGATGCCGATCATGATATTAAATTAACGCGTCGAATTGAAAGAGATCAATTAGAAAGAGGCTTGAACATGGAAACGGTATTATACCAATGGCATAACCACGTAATGCCCGCATTTGATAAATACCTTTTACCCTATCAACCTGTTTGTGATGTGGTTATTCACAACAATCAAGAAATAAAAAAAGACATCGAACAGCTGGCATATCAGTTAAGAATGTTTCTTTCTAAATAAAGCTTAATTACTTAATATACAAGCATATAAGCATTTTCCACATTTTTGACAGTTTAAATCAAGTACAACAAACATACTTATTAGCTTAAGAATGAATTACTTATGTAATTCAATAATAATTGCCTTGGATGGCAATTTGTGCTTTAATAAATTAAAAAAATAATTAGCTTTGCAAGCTTGTAAGTATTAAAAAACAAGGAATTTAATCATATTAATCAATTTATTATTTAGAAATTATGCAGGGAAAAGGTGCTATTAGATTTTTTACAATTGCTTTGGCAATTGCATGTGTTTATTCTCTTTCATTTACTTTTATTTCGAGTGGTGTAGAAAAGGATGCTAAAGAATTTGCAAATGGTGATCCATTAAAAGAAAAAGCGTATTTGGATTCAATGCAAACAGAAGTTGTTTACAATTTAGGTTTTGCAAAATTCAGTTACCAAGAATGTAAACAATTGCAATTAAATTTAGGTCTTGACTTAAAAGGCGGTATGAACGTTACCATGGAGATCTCTTTAAAAGATCTTATTCGTTCTATGGCTAATTATAGTCCTGATACTGCTTTTAATAAAGCATTAGTAGTAGCAGAACAAAGAAGTATTAAATCTCAAAAAGATTATATTTCTTTATTCTATGAAGCATATAACGAATTAAAACCAAATGTTAGGTTAGCAACATTATTCGCAACTAAAGAGAATAGTCCAAGAATCACCAATAGTTCTACAAACGAAGAAGTATTAAAAGTACTTCGTACAGAATCTGAAAGTGCCATTGAACGCTCATTCAATATCCTTAGAACGCGTATCGATAAATTTGGGGTAACACAACCAAACATTCAATTACAGCAAGGTAGTAACCGCGTATTAATTGAATTACCTGGTGTTACAGAACCAGAGCGTGTTAGAAAATTATTACAAGGTTCGGCACAATTAGAATTTTGGGATGTATACGCTAACGTAGAAATTTTCGGAAGTTTAGATAAAGCAAATGCGGCATTAAAAGGTAAATTATCGGTAAGTTCAAAAACAACCGATACAACTGCTGTAGCATCAACTACTAAAACAGAAACCAAAAAAGATACGGCTACAAATGATTTAGCTTTATTAAGTAAAGTTAGTAAAGATACTGCAGGCAAAGACACTGCTAAAAAAGATCAATCATTCGAAAACTTCGCAAAAGACAATCCTTTATTTGCTATTTTAACTCCAAATCTCGCACAAGATGAGCAAGGCCAACAAATATTACAACAAGGCCCTGTTATTGGATTAGCTAAACAAAAAGATACTGCAAGGGTAAATGCTATTTTAGCAATGCCAGAAGTAAGAGCTAATTTCCCTACAAATGTTAGATTCTTGTGGGCGGTAAAGGCAATCAACGAAAACAATATTTTTGAATTATATGCCATTAAAACAAATACAAGAGATGGCAAAGCACCATTAGAAGGTGATGTAATTGTGGATGCACGCGCAGACATAGACCAAAAAGGTTTACCAGAAGTGGTAATGGTAATGAATGCGGAAGGTTCAAAAACTTGGAAGCGCATGACCGCAGAAGCTGCTGCAGATAAAGATAACAAACGCTCTATTGCTATTGTATTAGATAACACCGTTTACTCTGCTCCTACGGTTCAGAACGAAATTGGTGGTGGTGTTTCTACTATCTCTGGTAGCTTTACCGTTAACGAAACAAAAGATTTAGCCAACGTATTAAAAGCAGGTAAACTTCCGGCTCCAGCTAAAATTATTGAAGAAGCAATTGTAGGTCCATCATTAGGAAAAGAAGCCATCAACAATGGTTTAATGTCAAGTATTTTAGGCCTAATTGTAGTGTTATTATTCATGGTTGCTTATTACAATAATGCGGGCTTTGTAGCCAACCTTGCTGTATTTGTAAACGTGTTTTTCTTAATGGGTGTATTGGCATCTTTAGGTGCGGTATTAACCTTACCAGGTATTGCTGGTATCGTGTTAACATTGGGTATGGCAGTAGATGCTAACGTATTAATTTACGAACGTGTGAGAGAAGAATTAAACCATGGTAAATCGCTAAGAATAGCTATTTCAGATGGTTTCAAACATGCGCTACCTTCTATCTTAGACTCTCAATTAACAACCTTCTTATCGGGTGTTGTATTAGCATTATTTGGTTCTGGTCCAATTTTAGGATTCGCAACAACTTTAATCATTGGTATTTTAACATCGTTATTTACTTCTATTTTCATTACAAGATTAATTTTTGAATGGATGTTGAATAAAGATAAAATGATTAAATTTTCTAATCCTTTTAGTGCGAATACATTTAAAAACGCAAATTTCAACTTTGTAAAAAACAGAAAAGTATTTTACTTAATCTCTGGAACAATCATCTTAGCTGGCTTAATCTCTATGTTTACTAGAGGATTTAGTTTAGGGGTAGACTTTAAAGGTGGTCGTACTTATGTGGTTCGTTTTGAGAAATCAGTATTAGCGAATGATGCTAGAGAAGCTTTAGATAAAGCATTTGCAAGCACCACAGACGTAAAAACTTTTGGTAACGACAATACTTTAAAAATTACCACTTCTTATTTAATTGATGAAAAATCTGATGAGACTGATGCAAAAGTGGAATCAATTTTAAAAGAAGGTTTAGAAAGTATTAACGCTGGTACTGCCGAAGTGGTGAGCTCACAAAAGGTTGGTCCTACTATTGCAAACGACATCAAAACTAAATCTGTTTACGCCGTATTTTTCTCGATCATTATTATTGCATTATATATTTTCATCAGATTTAGAAAATGGCAATACAGTATTGCTGCATTAGTTGCATTAACGCATGATGTGTTATTAGTACTTTCGTTCTTCTCTTTATTTAATGGTTACTTACCATTCTCATTAGATATTGACCAAGCATTTATTGCAGCAATTTTAACTGTTGTTGGTTACTCTATAAATGATACGGTGGTTGTATTTGACCGTATTAGAGAGTTCTTAAACCTACACCATGCTAAAACTAATAAAATGGACGAAGTAATTAATGATGCCATCAATAGCACATTGAGTAGAACTATTATTACTGCATTAACCGTATTATTCGTATTACTTGTATTGTTTATTTTCGGTGGAGCAGTTATCAGAGGATTCTCATTCGCCTTATTAGTAGGTGTTATATTTGGAACCTACTCTTCTATTTGCGTTGCATCTCCAGTAATTGTTGAATTCAATAAAAAAAATATCAATAAATCTTAATTGATCAATTATATTTAAAAGGCCCATCTAACGATGGGCCTTTTTTGATTAAAAGCTATGGCCTTAGAAATTCCTGAAACATCTTTTCCCCGTGTCATTGTTATTGGTGGTGGTTTTGGTGGTATTCAAGTTGCAAAAAAACTCAGAAACAAAGAGGTACAAGTATTGGTCTTAGATCAACACAATTACCATACTTTTCAACCTCTATTATACCAAGTAGCAACGGGCGGTTTAGAACCAGATTCTATTGCATTTCCATTGCGTAAAATATTTAAACACCATCAAAATATTATTGTAAGATTAGCCAAGGTAGATTTAATTCAGCCCGAAAAGAAAACAATATTAACCAGTATAGGCGAAATTTCATACGACTTTTTAGTAATAGCCACTGGATCTAAAACAAACTTTTTTGGCAATCAAGAAATCAAAGATAATTCGATGCCCATGAAAAGTATTCCAGAAGCATTGAATTTAAGAAGTTTGATTTTGCAAAATTTCGAAGATGCTTTATTAAAAGATAAACCTGATGAGCAAGCACAATTAATCAATTTTGTGATTGTTGGTGGAGGCCCTACTGGTGTTGAAACAGCCGGTGCTTTAGCCGAATTGAAATTACATGTTTTACCCAATGATTACCCAGATTTAGATCTGAGTAAAATGCAGATTAATATTATTGAGCGTGCACCTAGGTTATTAAACGGCATGTCTGAGCAGGCTTCTAAACGCGCCGAAGAATTTTTAACAGAAATGGGTGTTCGGGTAAGAACAAATGATTCTGTGAAGAGCTACAATAGCTTAAACGCAACCTTAGAAAGCGGGGTTATCTTAAATACTTCGAATTTAATTTGGACGGCTGGCGTAAAAGCCGCCACAATAGCTGGATTAGATAGCAATCTTACTGAACGAGGCAGCAAATTAATAGTTGACCAATACAATACGGTAATTGGTTACGAACATATATTTGCGATTGGCGATGTGTGTGCCATGCAATCCGAAGACTATCCTAATGGACATCCAGGTGTAGCACAAGCTGCCATACAACAAGGCAAAAACCTTGCACATAATATTATCAATATTATAAACGATAGACCCTTAACCGCTTTTAAATATAAAGACTTAGGCGCAATGGCCACCATAGGCAGAAACAAAGCAGTGGTCGATTTACCACTCATCAGGTTTCAGGGTGTATTTGCTTGGTTTGTTTGGATGTTTTTACACCTACTATTTTTAGTAGGATTTAGAAATAAATTAATAGTTTTAATAAATTGGATTTGGAATTACTTTAGTTACGATAATGGTACCCGATTAATTATCCGTCCATTTAGAAAAAACAAACAAGTAAGAGAAGAAGAAATTAAAATTGTGCCAAGAAATTAATTATAAATGATCAGACGAGCAGTAATTTCGGATTGTCCAAGCATTTTAACTTTGATTAAAGAATTGGCTGTTTTTGAAAAAGCACCAAACGAAGTAAGTGTAACTTTAGCAGAAATGCAAAGCGCCGGATTTGCTGAAAACCCCGTGTGGTGGGCTTTTGTTCATGAAAATGAACACAAACAAATTGATGCATTTGCCTTATATTACATTCGCTATTCTACTTGGAAAGGAAGCAGAATGTATTTAGAAGATATTTTAGTAACAGAAAGTGCCAGAGGCAAGGGCATCGGCACACTATTAATGAATCAATTAATTGAAGAAGCAAAAACAAAAGAATTAAAAGGAATTGTATGGCAAGTGCTTGATTGGAACGAAAAAGCAATTCAATTTTATCAAAAATATGCAAGCAGTTTTGATTCAGAATGGATCAACTGTAGTTTAACAACCGAACAAATCAACTCATCAAATGCAAGTATTTAAATTTGGAGGCGCATCTGTTAAAGATGCCGAAGCAGTTAAAAACATTAGCGTTTTACTTAGTAAGCAAAGCACCAAAGAAACCGTAATGGTGGTTTCTGCGATGGCAAAAACAACCAATGCCTTAGAAGAAGTTTGCAAAAGCTTTAAAAATGCTGCTGCAGATTTAGCTTTAAAAGTAGCATCTATTAAAGAAATGCACCTACAAATAATCCATGATTTATTTGCAGAAAACAATACCGATTTAATCAATGAAATTGAAAATGTTTTTGTAGAATTAGATTGGATATTAGAAGAACCCCCTCACGAGAATACCTCATTTATTTACGACCAAATTGTATCGCTAGG
>JBILIO010000077.1:0-8325 GCA_044349915.1 Sphingobacteriales bacterium
GTTGGGCCTGTGAAAATAAAAACTATTAAGGAAACTAAAATGGAGCTACCAGCAATTACCCATTTCCATTTCATCACTAATTTTATCAAATAAAAAATATCAAATGAATAGTCGTTTTGTACTTCTTTGTCCATGTTTTATTAATTAATAAGGAAAGTCAAAGGTAAGATTTTAAAGGAAATCTTATTCTTCTGCTTTGATAATATTGTTGAGTTGTTTAAAGGAGATTAAACGCAAAATACTGAGAAATAGTATAGCTAACAGCAAAGCAATGGTAATGCTCCATAATGCGGGTAGGTGGTAGTTGGCGAGCAACTGGCTTGTCAAATAGCTTAAAAGCAGGGCTATCAATAGCTTAATAACCGTTAACATTTTGATTTTCAAGGAAAAAACTTTTGTAGCAAAGTATAAATGGGCCAGTGCAACAAAACCAAAACTTAACATTGCGTTCCAAGCACAAGCAATTGCACCATATTCGGGAATGAAAATTAGGTTGGACAATACATTAAAAACAACCGCAATGGCTGCAATTTTATTGAGTAATTGAATGTTGCCGTTTGCGGTTAATAAAGTGCCACAAACATAAGTGATACAACTGGCCACAAAGCTGATCAATAATAAACCTAATAATTTACCAGCAAATGCGGCATGTTGTAGGTAAAGCAATTCCATTAAGGGCATCCTAAAAACATATACAACAACGGTAAATGCAAAAGCGGGAAAAACCAGTAATTTAAAACCTGTTTTTACCATAGGCTCTACCGATGCTTTGTCTTTAATTAACCTCGAAAATATAGGGTAAAGCAAACCGGAAAATAAAATTGCAATCATATTGGCCGCATCGATTAATCGATAGGCAGCAGCATAAATACCAACTTCTTCGTTGCCATTTGGATGCATCATTTTTAGCAAAACGGTATCAATTTTTGCATACAGCACCATCAATAAAGCCAATAAGGCAAATGGAAAACTTTCTTTAATAATTAAAAAACAAAACTTTTTATCAAATTTAAAACTCGGATGAATGCAGTAAAACTTTACAATAAAAAAGGAAACTGCTGCAGTTGTTCCAAAGGAGAATAATTGTAAAATACAAAAAAGCTGAATGTCTAAAAAGCCTTTTAGGCTTGGGATGTAGAGAAATACGCCAATAAAAATAATCATCAGCATTTTATCTAAAATAGAAATAAAGGTATCTGTTTTAAACAAGTGCAAGCCCGATAAATTGGAGCGGTTATAAAGCACAATAGAATTTAATATTTGAGAAAAACCAAGTAATATCACCAAGTGTAATTCTGTTTTATTTTGTTCGCTGAAAATAAAATACCAAATTAAAAGAAGTATAAAATAGGGAACTGTTAGTGCGAGTTTAAAAACAGATATGCGGCTAAAGTATTTGGTTAGCAATTGATTATTTTGAGCAATGTGTCGATTGTTGAAATTGGTAATGCCTGGATCGAGTACCACACTTAAAATAAAACTTAGGTTAAACAGTGCATAAAATAAGCCATAAGCATTGCTGCCAACAGTATTCTGTAAGCCTCGATCTATTCCAAATAAGTAAAGCGGCTTAATTAATAAATTAACAAAGACCAGCAATATAAGGTTGAGGATAAATTTTCGTTGCATATTTGAAATCAATACAAAGAAATTAAATTTATCTTTGTATTGCTACATTTCGGCTAAAATAAGCATTTAATGAAAAAAGAAGATTTTATATATGCGAGCAGCATTTGCTGTTCTAAATGGATCAATGGCTTTAAAAAGCCTCAAAGCCTCCATATAGCGCGTATTTTGATCGTTAAATTAGATGAAATTGGAGATATGGTCAATGCGGTCCCCGTTTTTCAAGAGCTTAAAAAAAAATATCCTGCTGCTGCCCAAACTTTATGGTGTAAGCCATTTGTAAAGTCTTTAATGGAGCCGATGCCCGCGATTGATCATATTGTATTATCTACAAAAGAACTTAGTGGTAAATACGATTTGATTATAGAATTGCGAGGCACATTTGAATCTATTGCTTATGCTTTGTTGCATCCACCACAATACCGATTAGACCGAGCAAGCATACGCTTGAAAAATAAATTAAACAAAGGCGAGCATCCGCATGAGGTGTTTACTAATTTGCAAATCATTGAGCCTTTGTTAAATGAAATACCCTCGGAACCCTCTATTTTATTGAGTTTTAGCCCATCAGATATAATTACTGCACAACAATATTTAACAGGCAATCAAATAAACCGCTTTGCTGTTTTTCATTGCGGTGCCAGAAAAAAATTGCGCCAATGGAAAGAAGCCAATTTTATTCAAGCAGCAAATTATTTGAAAAAAGAACATGCGCTTGATATAATTTTTGCCGGAGACGAAACGGATATTCCCATGGTCTCTCGCATGCAAGCTGCCCTAGATTTTAAAAGTTATTCGGTTGCTGGGCATTTTTCCTTGTCGGCTTTTGGTGCTTTGTGCAAACAAGCGCAGGTTTTTTTAGGTAACGAAAGTGGTCCATTGCACATTGCAGCAGCCAGTGGATGCAGTGTTTTAGGCTTATTTGGTCCGGGCGAACCGAAGGTTTTTTATCCATGGGGCGCAAAGGCACATTACTTGCACGAAGTGTTGGAATGCAATCCTTGCGATCAAATCAATTGCAAATACCCAAATAATACCTGTATGGATCGAATTAGTGTAGCGGTGGTGCAAGAAAAATTAAAGGCAATTATTTCGCAGTAATTTTTTTTGCTTTGATTAATAGATTGGGAGAAAATACCATTGCCCTAGTGGAGCGAGCGCTAGCAAAAACAACTAGCTTAATAAAAAACTTCACCACAGACCAAATTATTTTTCTGAAAATTTCTTTCAAGAAATTATCGCTACGCATCAAAGAATTTAACACTTGAATTTCGCCAAACCCTGCAGTTAACAGCACTTGATTTGCAGAAGAATAATTCAAATAATTTTCGTGGGTAAAATCTCCATTTGCAAAAAGAGTTGCGAAGGGTGCATCTAAGTTTGGTGTTCTGAATATAGCTATTCCATTAGCTTTCAGCGAATTTCTAACGGCATTTAACACCTCCATTAATTCGTCTTTGCTAAAATGCTCGATAATATCTATACCAGTAATCACATCAAATTTTTCGATATTTTCTTTGAGGTAAGGTAAAAGATCTTGGAGTTCGATTTCCGACAAACCAATTGATTGCGCCATTTTTACTTGGCCTTCACTTAAATCAATTCCTTTTAAATTCACATACCCGTTTTGCTTAAGCATATAAATCAAAGAACCAAATCCGCAACCTATATCTAAAATAGCGGAATCTTTGTTCTTAGGCATTAGCGGCAAAATTTCTTTCGCCAATAAATATTCTTCTGATTTTATTTTTGCTTCCAAATCTAAAGAGAAAGTCCTACCCGATTGACTGTTAAAGTAATCTTGATAAAATTGCTGACGGTATTTAAATTCTTGAGGCATAAAATTGTTCGCTAATTCACAAATATAAATTTTAAATTTGAACAGCATATATGTTAAAGTTAAGGTATCAGAAAAAATTAATAGAAGCGGGCTGCGATGAAGCAGGAAGGGGCTGTTTGGCCGGCCCAGTATTTGCAGCGAGTGTAATTTTACCGCTCGATTTTGAACATCCCGACCTGAACGATTCTAAGCAATTGACTGAAAATAAGCGAGATGAATTGCGAATTTTTATAGAAGCCCATGCTTTAGCCTTTGCCGTTGGCATTTGCACTGCAGCAGAAATCGACGAGATCAATATCTTGAAAGCATCGTTTTTAGCCATGCATCGCGCCATTGAGCAATTAAATACACGGCCACAATTGCTATTAATTGATGGCAATCGTTTTACCACTTATCAAGATATCCCACATCATTGTATCATTAAAGGCGATAGTAAATTTCAATCCATAGCGGCGGCTTCTATTCTAGCTAAAACCTATCGAGACGAATACATGTTAAAAATTGCAGCAGATTATCCTGCTTATCGATGGGAGCGAAACAAAGGTTACCCAACCAAGGCACACCGCGATGCGATTGGAAAACATGGTGCTACGGAGCACCATCGTATGACTTTCACCTTATTACCACAACAGCTTAAAGTGCTTTAATTGCATTTTTTTTATTAATTTCGCCACATAAAATATTACTATGAAAAACACTGCATTATCCGATACGCACATTAAATTAAATGCTAAAATGGTTCCATTTGCTGGTTATAATATGCCAGTACAATATGAAGGCATTAACGCAGAACACGAAACCGTAAGAAAAGCAGTAGGCGTATTTGATGTTTCGCATATGGGCGAGTTTATTTTAAAAGGCGCAGATGCTTTGGATTTAATACAACGCGTGGTATCTAACGACGCATCTAAATTAATAGACGGTAAAGTACAATACGCTTGTTTACCAAATGAACAAGGCGGCATAGTAGACGATTTACTCGTTTATCGCATCGACGAAAAAACATATATGTTAGTAGTGAATGCTTCTAACATCGAAAAAGATTGGAATTGGATTACTAAATTCAATACTAAAAATGTAGAGATGCATAATATTTCTGATAAAACTTCTTTGTTAGCAGTACAAGGCCCTTTAGCAGCAAAAGCGCTACAGTCATTGACTAGTATGGATTTGGGAGCAATGGAATATTATAGTTTTCAAAAAGGAACATTTGCAGGTGTAGATAACGTATTGGTTTCTGCAACAGGTTATACCGGTGCAGGTGGCTTCGAAATTTATTGCGATAACGAATATGCTTTACAAATTTGGGATGCTGTTTTTAAAGCAGGTGCCGAATTTGGCATTAAGCCAATTGGTTTAGGCGCACGCGATACCTTGCGTTTAGAAATGGGATTTTGTTTATACGGTAACGATATCAACGACACCACCTCTCCAATTGCAGCAGGTTTGGGTTGGATTACCAAATTCACTAAAGAGTTTACCAACGATAAAAATTTATTACAACAAAAAGAAAACGGCGTTCCACAAAAATTAGTTGGATTCGAAATGTTGGAGCGTGGCATTCCGCGTCATGATTATAAAATTGTAGATGCCAGTGGAGCTGAAATTGGAATTGTAACATCTGGAACACAATCACCTTCCTTACAAAAAGCAATTGGTATGGGTTATGTGAACACCGCTTATACAAAAGAAGGTTCAGAAATTTTTATTGCTATTCGAGATCAAAAAGTTAAAGCGACGGTTGTAAAATTCCCTTTTTATAAATCATAAATGTCTCGACAAATAGAAGTTTGCTTGAGTCCTGTTATGGTGCCACATTATCAAATGTCGGGACGCATAGTGGTGGTGATAGATATTTTTAGAGCGAGTTCTTCGATTTGTTATGGTATTGATAATGGTGCCCATGCAATTATTCCAGTTGCCACTGTAGACGAGTGTTTGAGCTATGCAGACCAAGGCTATTTACTAGCCGCAGAACGCAATGGTGAAGTGGTTGAAGGTTTTGATTTTGGAAATTCACCGTATAGTTATACTGCCGAAAAAGTGAAAGGACAAACGGTAGTTTTAACTACTACCAATGGAACTTTTGCTATTCAACAAGCTAAACAAGCTGATCAAATTGTATTAGGTTCTTTTTTAAATTTAACCAGTATTTGTAATTGGTTAGCAGCGCAAGACAAAGATGTATTACTACTTTGTTCGGGTTGGAAAAATAAATTTAATTTAGAAGACACGCTATTTGCAGGTGCGGTTGTGCATCAAATCAAAAAATCATTTAGTCATTTTTGCGATGCGGCTATTGCTGCCGAAGATTTATACCTGCTTGCCAAATCTGATCTGCGCGCCTATTTATTCAAGTCTTCGCATAGTCAACGATTAAAAGAATTAAATATTGAAAACGATATTCAATTTTGTTTAAAACAAGATTGCTGTCAAGCAATACCTGGTTTGGTGGGAGATCGACTCATCAATATACTTTAGCGGAATGCAATTGAAGATTAAGTTAAATAACTTTGAAATAAAAAAAGCCTCTTAGAAAATCTAAAAGGCTTTTTTATTTTTAGGTAGCGGGAACAGGACTCGAACCTATGACCTTCGGGTTATGAGCCCGACGAGCTACCAACTGCTCCATCCCGCACTGTATACAATCTCAAATTGCCCAAAGGCGCTTATTAATTGGATTGCAAAGATATTATTCGTTTCTTTGTAATCCAAATTTAATTTTTTTTATGAGTCATCAGTCTGGTTTTGTGTCGATTATAGGTAAGCCTAATGCAGGAAAGTCTACCTTAATGAACGCTTTGATCGGCGAAAGGCTTAGTATTATCACCCCAAAAGCACAAACTACCAGGCATAGAATACTCGGAATTATGAACGAACCCGAGTATCAAATTATTTTTTCGGACACCCCAGGCATCATTAAACCGATGTATGGTTTGCAAGAATCTATGATGTCGGCGGTAAATCAATCTTTAGTTGATGCAGACATTATTTTATTCGTAACAGACATTCACGAAAAATATGACGAACAAGATGTAATTGATAAATTATCACAAACTAGTTCGCCGGTTGCCGTTATTGTAAACAAAATTGATACTTGTAAGTCGCAAGCAGAAGTAGAAGAGAAATTAGCTTATTGGCAAAATTTATTGAATCCTCAGGCAATTTTTCCAATATCGGCGCTCGAAAACTTTAACGTACCAGCTGTTTTTCAGTTTGTACTCGAAAAATTACCAGTACATCCGGCTTATTATCCTAAAGACGATACTTATACCGATCGTACCGAAAGATTTATTGTTTCGGAAATGGTGCGTGAACAAATCATGACTCATTATCAAAATGAAATTCCATATAGTACCGAGGTAATTGTTACTTCATTCAAAGAGGAAGAAAATATCATTCGCATAGATGCCGAAATTATTGTCGAAAGAGATTCGCAAAAAATAATTGTCATTGGCACTAAAGGCGAAAAATTAAAAAAAGTGGGAACTAAATCGCGCGAAGCGATGGAATTATTTTTAAGCAAAAAAGTATTTCTATCCTTATTCGTAAAGGTTATTCCTGACTGGAGAAATAAAAAGAATTATTTAAAAGGATTCGGATACGAATCTTAAAAATCAAAAGACATGAGTAATATAGTTGCAATTATAGGAAGACCGAATGTTGGCAAATCCACGCTATTCAATAGGTTGTGCGAATCACGAAAAGCAATCGTTGACGATTTTAGCGGGGTAACGCGCGACCGTCATTACGAAACTGCAGAATGGATCGGAAAGAAATTTACGATTATTGATACTGGTGGATATGTTGCGCATTCCGAAGATTTATTCGAAGCCGCAATTCGAGAACAAGTAATTATTGCCATTGAAGAAGCAACTGTTTTAGTTTTTATGGTAGACGTAACCACAGGTGTTACCGATCTTGACGACGAAATCGCAAATATTTTACGCCGTTCAAAAAAACCAGTAATTGTTGTTGCAAATAAAGTAGATAACAATAATCAAATTAACGATTCATCTGCATTTTATGCATTAGGATTAGGCGACCCATATTGTATTTCATCAATGACCGGTAGCGGAACAGGTGAATTATTAGACGAAGTGGTTTCGCATTTCGAAGAAATACCATTTGTAGAAAACGCATTGCCAAAATATACTTTCTTAGGCAGACCAAATGTTGGCAAGTCTTCGATTGTAAATGCATTGCTTGGTCAAGAAAGAAATATTGTTACGCCAATTGCCGGAACTACCCGCGATTCTATTGAAATTCATTACAACCAATTTGGGCATGATTTTATGTTGATCGATACAGCGGGCATGCGTAAGAAAACCAAAGTAAACGAGAACCTCGAATTTTACTCGGTGATGCGTACCATTAAGGCGCTAGAGGCAGCGGATGTATGTATTTTGATGATTGATGCCATGGAAGGCATTGAGTCGCAAGACATCAATATTTTTAATTTAATTGAGAAAAACCGTAAAGGCGTAGTTATTTTGGTGAATAAATGGGATTTAGTGGAGAAAGATCAAAAAACCAGCAAAGCCTTTGAAGATAAAATCAAAGAAAAAATTGCTCCTTTTGTTGATGTGCCAATTATTTTCACATCTGCTATCAACAAACAGCGTATTTTTAAGGCAATCGAAACCGCAAACGAAGTTTATATCAATAAAACAAAGCATGTGCCTACTTCTAAGTTAAATGAGGTGATGTTGGAGGTGATTGAGCGTTATCCACCGCCAAGCGTCAAAGGAAAGTACATCAAAATCAAATATGTAACCCAAATTCCGGGTTCTTCGCCTGCTTTTGCCTTCTTTTGTAATTTACCGCAGTACATTAAGGAGCCTTATAGACGCTATTTG
>JBILIO010000002.1:0-28959 GCA_044349915.1 Sphingobacteriales bacterium
GAAGTAATGGCGCAAGTGCCAGTGCTACATCCTATAAAATAGTAATATAGAAAACCTAATAGGGCACCAAATGCGGCGCCTAAAATGCCTAGTTTATATTTCTTGAGTACCTGCATGTTTTTGTTGCTTTGCTAATACAAAGGTAAACATGCCGAATAGGAATTATTGCAACATTTGTTACAGAAGGGTAATATTATTTCTGCCTAATTCGATGAGGTTTAAATCTTCCATTTGTTTTAATAGCCTAGAAATAACGACCCTAGCCGATCCTAGTTCTTGGGCAATTTGTTCGTGGGTAATATGAATGGTTTTTTTATCACTTATTTCACATTTCTTTTTAAGAAAATTAAGTAATCTTTCGTCCATTTTTTTAAATGCAACTGCATTTACCACATCTAATAATTCTTCGAATTTTTTATGGTATAATTTGAATATATATTCGGTCCATTCCGGAAATTCTTTGATCATTTCTCTAACCTTATCTACCGGAACAAATAATACTTCGGCAGCTTCTTCGGCAATGGCTTTTACCTTACTGGTATCATCGTGTAAGCCACCTAAAAAAGACATGATACAACTTTCGCCAGATTTAATATAATACAATAATAATTCTCTGCCATCATCGTCTGTGCGCATCACGCGCATGCTTCCACTAATAACAATCGGAACAGATTTGATATAGGCGTTTTCATTTAAAATAATGTCACCTTCTTTAAAACTTTTTTGCTGACCATATTCAAATAGTTTTGTTAACATTTTTGCAGATGGTTGAAAGGTATTATTTTCCATTTTTATTCTTTTATAAATTTATTTCTAGTAATAAATTTTTCGGTACTTAAATTAATTAGATACACTCCTTTAGGTAGAAAATCAATCTTAATAGGTGTTTCGGGATAAGTAGCCACACTTTTGTATATTTCTTTTCCATTGATATCGCTGATGCTAATAATTCCATTTTCGAATTCAGCTGTAGCTTTAACAATTGCATGATTGACAATTGGATTTGGGTAAATAGCTAATTTATTAGATGAATAAACATCGGTTCCCAAGGTAGTTGATTTTTGATATACCCTTACATAATCTACCAACATCGAGTCTGGAAAACTAGTTTGCGCATTTGGACTTCCGGGCCAATTACCGCCAATAGCTAAATTTAAAATCAGATAAAATGGCTTATGAAATTCTTCTGTATTGTTAATGTTATTGTAGGTATAACCTTCTTTATATTTTACGCCATCTACAAACCATTTGATCATAGTATTGTCCCATTCAATACTATAAACATGAAATTGGCTAGCATCGCATTTTTTGGTACCGCCAAAGCTTTGATGACCATTGTTATCCCAGTGCATAGTTCCATGTATAACGCTATCGGAATTGATGTGTTCCATGATATCTATTTCACCGCATTTTGGCCAACCAATTTGCCAAATATTTTGCCCTAACATCCAAAAGGCAGGCCACATTCCTTGTCCTATAGGTACTTTTATATTTGCTTCAATTTTTCCATAAGTACAGCTAAATTGTTGATCAGTGGTTAAACTAGCAGAAGTATAATCCGAACCTTTATAGCTTTCTTTTTTACCAATAATTTTAAGTTGTCCATTAGCGACCCAATTATTTTCGATTCTTTTATTGGTATAATATTGCAACTCGTTATTTCGAATCTTTCCAACTTCGTTGGTCCATTTGGTGCTATCGGGTAAGCCTGTATAATTGAATTCTTCTGCCCATATCATTTGCCAGTTTTGGGCATTTGCTGCAAGCGATAAAATGCTCAAGAAAAAAATCAGTAGGGTAGATCTTATATTCATTTTTTATTGAATTTCGCTAAATCTTCTTTAGCTCTAAATTTAACCATTTTTGTAATCAATTTGAGCGGTAATTTTTCATCTAACGGAAATTGAACGGCTCCTTTACTGAATTTATATTTTCCAAATTCGCTTTCAAATTGTTTTATGTCGTTTGTAGTAGGATAAAACCCAATGTGGTTTAGATAGGCTGCAAAAAAAAAGCCCTTCTGTGAAGAAGAGCTTTAAAGTGCACTTGTAGGGATTCGAACCCCAAACCTTCTCATCCGTAGTGAGATGCTCTATCCAATTGAGCTACAAATGCATTTCCTCTGGTAGGTTAAACCTATCCTTCGGGTTGCAAATATAACCAACCAAATCTAATTTCAAGGAAATTTTTATCAAAAAAGCCTAAAATTTAAGCTATTTGAGCAACACAAGCTTTAATGGCTTCGAAATTTGGCAAATCGCCAGCGCTTTCTAAAACCTCTGCATATTGTACTAATCCATTTGAATCAATTACAAATGCGGCTCTTTTTGAAACACCGTTCATATTTAAAATCCAGCTATCGTAAATGGCATCGTATGCTTTAGACACTTCTTTATTAAAGTCTGATAATAAACTGAAATTGTAATTTTGCTCTTCTTTGAATTTACCTAAAGAAAATACAGAATCTACCGAAATACCTAATACTACTGCGTTTAAGTCGGTATAGTAATTTAAGTTATCGCGCATAGTACATAATTGCGTAGTACATACACCAGTAAATGCTTGTGGAAAAAAATGAATGATCACTTTTTTACCAAGGAAACTACTCAGTGAAACTTCTTCTTTTTCTGAGTTAAATAATTTAAAAGCAGGAGCTGCTTGTCCAATTGTTAAAGCCATAATTTTTATATATTATTTTTTAGTTAAACATTTTTTTCGTCCAATTGTTTTTGAATCAGGGCTAAACCTTCTTCGAAAGCATGTGGTTGGTACTCCAATTCTCTCATCGCTTTATCTAATACAAAACCAGTTCTGGGCGGCCTTTTAGCTGCTTGATTTAAGGTGTTTGAAGAAATACTTTTGATATTTTCTTTAGATAGTTGATAGTAATCTGCAATGCGATTCACCATTTCGAATATGCTCATATAGTCTTTGCCCGAAACATTGTATGCGCCTTGCGCTTTTTTCATTCCAGCCGAAATACAAGCAGATGCTAGGTCTTCGGCTAAAGTTGGCATTCTAAATTGATCGTCTACAATCGAAATATTTTCTCCTTTTTCTAAAACAGATTTTGCCCAAAGCACAATATTATTTCGGCTCATTTTTGCCGCAAGGCCATAAACAATAATGGTTCTAATAATGCTATAAGAAATACCCGAATTTTCTATGAGTTTTTCTGCGGCAAGTTTTGATTCGCCATAATAACTCAATGGATTTGGAGTAGCTGTTTCGTTGTATGGGCCATCTTCCCCATCATAAATAAAATCGGTAGATAAGTGCACTAAATGAAATGGATTGATTTTGCTAGCCTCTATTAAATGAGCTACTGCATTTACATTTAAATCCCAACAGCCCGTTCGATCCGATTCGCAGGTATCGACATTAGTCATTGCCGCGGTATTGATGACTATATCAGGTTTGGTATTGGCTAATAATGTTAAGATAGCCGAGCGGTCGCAAATATCCATAGGGGAATAGGCATATCCAGAAGGATTAGGGTATCTATCTTCGCCTTTAGAAGTATTAATTAATTGAATATCAGCCCGAAGTCGTAATTGGTCGCTAATTTTTTGACCCAACAAACCGTTGCTCCCGGTTACCAAAATTTTTATCATAATGCGAAAGTAATAATTCGTTTTATAAACTTATGAATCTTCTCTATATTCGCATCAGAATTTCTGAACAAATAAAAATCTTCATATGAAAATAACGGTAGTTGGAGCTGGAGCAGTAGGGGCAACCTGTGCAGACAATATAGCTCGTAAAGAATTAGCTAAAGAATTGGTTTTATTAGACATCAAAGAAGGATTTGCCGAAGGTAAAGCCATGGATATGATGCAAACTGCGGCATTGCTTGGTTTCGATACCAATATTATTGGTTGTACCAACGATTATGCAAAAACGGCAGGAACAGATGTTGCAGTTATTACTTCTGGTATTCCTAGAAAACCAGGTATGACGCGCGAAGAATTAATCGGCATCAATGCAGGAATCGTGAAAGGCGTTACCGAAAATATTTTAAAGCATTCTCCAAATGCAATCATTGTGGTTATTTCTAATCCAATGGATACCATGACATACCTTGCTTTAAAATCGAGTGGCATTCCTAAAAATAGAATTATTGGAATGGGTGGAATTTTAGACAGTGCAAGATTTAAATATTATTTGAGCAAAGAATTAAATTGCTCTTCGAATGATTTACATGGCGTAGTGGTTGGTGGACATGGAGATACAACTATGATTCCATTAACACGTTTAGCTACTTTAAATGGATTAGCAATTAGTAATTTATTAGATGCTGCTCAATTAGAAAAAATTGCAGCAGATACCATGGTTGGTGGTGCTACGCTTACTGGTTTATTAGGCACTTCGGCTTGGTATGCACCAGGTGCAGCAGGTGCGGCTTTAGTAGAAAGTATTATCCGCGACGAGAAAAAAGTTTTCCCTTGTTGCGTTTCATTAGATGGTGAATATGGTCAATCGGATATTTGTTTAGGGGTACCCGTTGTAATTGGTAAAAACGGTTGGGAAAAAATCATTGACTACAAATTAAACGAAACAGAACAAGCGGCATTTAATAAAAGTGCAGATGCGGTAAGAAATATGAATCAAGTTTTAGTAGAAATGAAATTAGTATAATTCATTTCTCAAAAATTAATCAAAAAAAAAATCAGCTAAATTATTAGCTGATTTTTTTTTGATTAAAAATATTTTAATTACACATCGATGCGTGCATACTTTGCATTCTTTTCGATAAATGCTCTTCTTGGTGCCACTTCGTCGCCCATTAACATAGAGAAAGTGTGATCACATTCTGCTGCGTTTTCAATGGTAACTTGGCGTAAAGTTCTGGTTTCCGGATTCATGGTAGTAGACCATAATTGTTCTGCATTCATTTCTCCCAAACCTTTGTAGCGCTGTATGTTTACGCTTTCTTCTTTACCTGCACCTTTTAATCTTTGTACTGCTGCATCACGTTGGTCTTCGGTCCAAGCATATTCTTGTTCTTTACCTTTTTTCACTAAATAAAGTGGTGGAGTAGCAATATAAATATATCCACTTTCAATTAATTCTTTCATGTAACGGAAGAAGAAAGTTAAAATCAAAGTGGTAATGTGAGAACCGTCAATATCCGCATCCGTCATGATGATGATTTTGTGGTATCTTAATTTAATTACGTTCAAAGCTTTGTTATCGTCTACCGTACCCACACTTACACCCATTGCCGTGAAAATATTCTTGATCTCGTCGTTCTCGTAGATTTTATATTCCATCGCTTTTTCGACATTCAAGATTTTACCTTTTAAAGGTAAGATAGCTTGATACGCACGGTTACGGCCTTGTTTAGCCGTACCACCCGCAGAGTCTCCCTCGACTAAATATAATTCACAAACTGCAGGATCGCTTTCCGAACAGTCTGATAATTTTCCAGGAAGACCAGTGCCGGTTAAAACATTTTTTCTTTGTACAAGCTCTCTTGCTTTTCTGGCAGCATGTCTGGCAGTTGCAGCTAAAATTACTTTTTGAACTATTAACCTAGCTTCTTTTGGATTTTCTTCTAAGTAATTATTTAAAATTTCTCCAACCGCTTGGTCAACTGCACCAATTACTTCGTTGTTTCCTAATTTGGTTTTGGTTTGACCTTCGAATTGTGGCTCTTGTACTTTCACAGAAATAACTGCAGTTAAACCTTCGCGAAAGTCATCGCCACTAATTTCCATTTTTAAATTTTTAAGCATACCAGATTTTTCGGCGTATGCTTTTAATGTTCTGGTTAAGCCTCTTCTAAAGCCGGCAACATGGGTACCACCTTCAATGGTGTTAATGTTGTTTACATAAGAATGTACATTTTCGGTATAGGTGCTATTGTATTGCATCGCTAATTCTACCGGAATGCCAGCTTTTGTACCATCTAAATAGATTGGCTCTGGAATAATGGGTTCTCTAGTACCGTCTAAATACTTCACAAACTCTTTTAGGCCGCCTTCAGAGTGAAAGTGTTCTACAGGGAATGTTCCATCTTCGTTTGTTTCTCTTTCGTCTGTAAGTGACAGCTTGATGCCTTTATTTAAATAGGCTAATTCTCTTAAACGAGCCGCAAGGGTATCAAATTTATATTCAGTAGAGATATTGAAAATCTCTGCATCTGGTTTAAAGGTAATGGTGGTTCCTCTTAAATTAGAGGTGCCCACTTCTTTTACTGGGTATAATGGTTTTCCTTGCGAATATTCTTGTACAAAGAGTTTACCATCTCTGTGAACTTCTGCTTTTAAGGCAATAGATAAGGCATTTACGCAACTTACACCCACACCATGTAAACCACCAGAAACTTTGTACGTGTCTTTATCGAATTTACCACCGGCATGTAATACAGTCATAACCACTTCTAAAGCAGATCTTTTCTCTTTATGGTGCATGTCTGTAGGAATACCACGGCCATTGTCAATTACACGAATAGCATTGTCTTTTAAAATGGCTACTTGAATGTCTGAACAATGTCCAGCAAGTGCTTCGTCGATAGAGTTGTCTACTACTTCATAAACAAGGTGATGGAGGCCTTTAATGCCGATATCACCAATATACATGGCAGGTCTTTTTCGAACGGCTTCTAGGCCTTCTAATACCTGAATATTATCTGCTGAATAATTTGATCTGTCTTCTTTTTCTTCGCTCATAATTTCATTTTTTCAATAGTTTCAAAGATACCTTTTTTTGCCCGCAAATTGGAATGAATTTTGTCGATAAATCGAACTTTTTTTCAACATTTTGTGAAGTATTTAATTACCTTTGACGCTGGAAATTTTGATGTTTTAATTAATTGTTCAAAATCCTTTAAAATGCCCTATTTGAAAGGGTTTTTCTGTTTCTAAATTTTTAAAAAAAAGTATAAATGAAAGTATCAGCAAACAAAGTAGTGTCTTTGACCTATGAATTAAAAATTGAAGATGGCACAGAGATGCTAATGGTAGAAAAAGTAACACCAGAAACCCTGTTTGTTTACTTACATGGAATGGGTGGTTTGCCACCTAAATTTGAGGAGTCAATAGACAACCTTGCTATAGGAGAAGCATTTAGCTTTAAATTGAGCAAAGAAGAATCTGGCTATGGCGAAATTGACGAAACAGCCATTGTAGATTTACCAAAAGATATCTTTGTGGTAGATGGTAAATTTGACGATGAAATGATTGTGTCTGGTCATTTTATTCCAATGACAGATAACGAAGGCAATAAAATGCAAGGCTTAGTGTTAGAGGTTGGCGAAGCAACTATTAAAATGGATTTCAATCACCCATTAGCGGGTCGTGATTTGTTTTTTGATGGTTTGATTCATGATGTAAGAGAAGCTACAGCAGAAGAAATGGATCATGGACATGTGCATGGCGAACATGGTCACCAACATTAATCTTTAATTTTTATTAATAAATATAAAATGAAAAATTTATCAATTTACTTAAACATTGTTTTATTTATTGCAGTTGTTGTTTTATATATTTTAAGATGGCAAGATCAATCTAATCAAAACACATCACCTGCATTAAGTTCGACAAATGCAGCAACAACAGTATATGTAAATGGTGATTCTTTATTGAATAATTACGATTACTTTATTGATGCAAAAAAAGATTTTGAAGCCAAAACTAAACAGGTAGAAAATGTTATTATGGCTAAGCGCGGTGTATTAGAAAAAGAAATTGGAGCTTATCAGCAAAGTGCCGCAGGCATGAGCACAGAGCAGCGTGCCAGTGTCGAAGAATCTTTAATGAAAAAGCAAGAAGCTTTTAAACAATACAGCGAAAATGCGAGTGCAAATTTACAAGAAGAACAAGCTAAATTTAACGAAGCATTATTTGATAAAGTAGCGGCTTATCTAAAAGAATTTAGTAAAGATAAAAAATATAAAATTGTCATGAACTATGCAAAAGGAACTGGTATTTTATTTGCAAATGATAGTTTAGATATTACGCAAGATGTTTTAAAAGGTTTAAATAAAGCCTATAAAAAATAAAATTAGCATTGATTTTTTTACATGCGATGGAAGCTTTTCCATCGCATTTTTTTTGTCCTTTTTTTTCGCAATTCGATCCATTTTTCCCTCCATTCGATCCATTTTTTCTGCTAACGCTCTATTTTCTCCATTTTTCATGTTTTTGGGCATTTATTCGTTTTTACTATCGCTATAGGCATGTTGAAAACTTTTTAGTGGTAAGATGTGGTAAAAAGTGGTAAGAATATTTAATTTTACTACATCAATCAGCGATAAAATCACATTATGAGTCAGTTTTTAGGAGAATTTGAATGCAAAGTAGACCCCAAAGGAAGAATCATGCTTCCGGCAGGTCTAAAGAAGCAACTGTCGCCAGCAGCTGAAGGTCGCTTTGTGATTAATCGAGGTTTCGAGAAATGTTTGGTTTTATATCCATTGAACGAATGGCAAACCATCAGTGCCGAAGTCAATAAGCTCAACTTATACAATAAGAAAAACAGAGATTTTGCGAGGTACTTTTTTAGAGGCGCATCAGAATTAATGTTAGACGGCACCAATAGATTGTTATTGCCAAAAGCTTTAACCGAATATGCCGCAATAGATAAAGATTTAATCTTATTTGCTTATTCCAACCGCATTGAAGTTTGGTCTAAAGCAAATTACGATAACCTATTAACCGATGAGCCAGCAGATTTTGCATCTCTGGCCGAAGAGGTAATGGGCAAGCCAAAGGAGGGCTTACATGAGTAAGTATCATCAACCAGTCATGTTGTCCGAATGTTTAGACGGCATGAATATAAAAGCAGATGGTATTTATGTTGATGTAACTTTTGGCGGCGGTGGACACAGCCGTGCAATTTTAGCAAAGCTTGGCCCGAATGGAATTTTAATCGGATTCGATCAAGATCCAGATGCCTTGCAAAATGTGATCGACGACGATCGATTTATTTTTATTGATCAAAATTTTCAGTT
Organism: Sphingobacteriales bacterium; assembly: GCA_044349915.1. Taxonomy (GTDB): domain Bacteria; phylum Bacteroidota; class Bacteroidia; order Sphingobacteriales; family Sphingobacteriaceae; genus CAIKLP01. The sequence goes on from JBILIO010000002.1 coordinate 8,957, forward strand.
CTTAAAAAACAATTTACGCTTACATCAAATTGGAAAAGTAGATGGCATTTTAGCCGATTTAGGTGTTTCCTCTCATCAATTTGATGATGCTGCAAGGGGCTTCTCTATTCGGTTTGATGCTGATTTAGATATGCGTATGGATCAGAGTCGTTCTTTAACAGCAAAGAAAATTATTGCCACTTATTCAGAAGCAGATTTGCATAAAATATTTGGCATGTATGGCGAATTACACAATGCAAAAACATTGGCCAATTTAATTGTCAAATCGCGTCAGATCAATGACATTAACACGGTTACACAATTAAAAGATATCGTAAAGCCAATTGCAAAACGAGGAAAAGAAAATCAATATTTCGCGCAGTTATTTCAAGCGTTAAGAATCGAAGTAAACCAAGAGCTCGAGGTATTAAAAGATTTTTTAATGCAAACCGAAGAGGTGTTAAAACCAGAAGGAAGATTAGTGGTCATGTCTTACCATTCTTTAGAAGATAGATTGGTAAAAAATTACATACAAAAAGGAAAATTTTCGGGTTTGTTAGAAAAAGATTTATATGGTAATACCACGGTGCCATTTAGTATGGTAAGCCGCAAAGCCATTATAGCTAGCGAAGCAGAGTTAAGCATAAACAATAGGGCACGCAGTGCAAAATTAAGAATAGCAGCAAAAAACTAAATGAAAAGGCCAAACAGAATAAGAACAAATGATCCAATTGCAGATGAGCCTTCGGTACAAGAAGAGGAGCCTGTTATTGAATTAAAAAAACAGGAGCCAGGTGTTTCGCCAATTGATTCTTTATTTTCTTCTGAATTTTTTAGTAAGGAAAATGTAAGTAATGGATTACCTTTTATTTTTTTTCTAGCCATGCTGGGCATGTTATATATAGCAAACCATCATTATGCCGAAAAGAGTGTAAGGAATTCAGAAAAAATAAAAAAAGAATTAAAAGAATTGTATTGGGAACATCTCAATATCAGTTCAAATTTAATGACACAAAGTAAACAAACAGAAGTAGCCAAATTAACCGAAGTTTTTGGCTTAAAAGAATCAGTTGTTCCACCAACCAAGCTTGAAGTAAACGAATAATGAACATTAGGAAAAACATTATTTTAAGAGTTTATGCAGCATTTTTCTTGCTTGCCATTGTGGCTATAGCCATACTAGGAAGGGTATTTCAGCTGCAAAACATTCAAGGAGATAAGTGGAGAAAATTATCCGATAGCTTAACCACTAAATTGGTCAATGTAGCAGCCATTAGAGGAAATATTTATTCTTCGGATGGTAGTTTACTGGCTACTTCTTTGCCAGAATACGAATTGCGTTTTGATTTAATGGCCGAAAAAGTAACTGACGAAATTTTTAATAGTAAAGTAGATTCATTAGCCTATTCATTAGCAGATTTATTTAAAGATAAAACTGCTGCAGATTACGAGCGAAAAATGATTGCCGCTCGTAATCATAAGGATCGTTATTTTTTATTGAAAAGAAATGTTACTTATTTGCAATTAAAGAAAATTAGAACATTTCCAATTTTTAGTTTAGGAAAAAATAAAGGTGGATTACTTTTTATTCAAAAGAATAAAAGAATTCAACCTTTTAAATCTTTAGCCCCTCGATTAATCGGTTATAAAATTGATGGCGTACAACCTGTTGGCTTGGAAGGTGCATTCGATAAAGAGCTTGGGGGCGAACCTGGTAAAAGATTAATGCAAAGAATTTCGGGTGGCGTATGGATGCCATTAAATGAAGAAGACGAAATTGCCGCAAAAAATGGTGTTGACATTATCAGTACTTTAGATGTAAACTACCAAGACGTTGCGCAAAAAGCATTGAATCAGCAACTCATTAAACATGATGCTCACCATGGCTGTGTAGTATTAATGGAAGTAGCCACCGGCGAAATTAAAGCAATCGCAAATCTTACCCGCATCGAAAAAGGAATTTATAAAGAAACTTATAATTATGCTGTTGGCGAAGCAACAGAACCAGGCTCTACTTTTAAATTGGCTTCTTACTTAGCAGCTTTAGAAGACGGCGTGTTTGATACCTCAACAGTTGAGAATACAACCGGTGGTGTAGCTAATTTTGGTGGGCATAAAATTAAAGATTCGCACGAAGGGGGTTACGGTATGATTCCTATGCGCAAAGCATTTGAGCTTTCTTCGAATGTGGCTATTTCTAAACAGATTACTAACGGCTATAATGGGAAGGCTTCGGTTTTTATCAATCGATTAAAGGCATTTGGCCTAGCCGAAGATTTGCCCATTGAAATTGCGGGTTCACCAAAAACTAAAATTATAGAACCTAATACTCCTGCATGGAATGACCTTACCATGCCAACTTTATCTATGGGTTATGCTATTTTAATGACCCCTTTAAAAACATTAACATTCTACAATGCGGTAGCCAACAATGGTATTATGGTTTCTCCAAAATTTGTTCGCGAATTAAGAAGTGGTGGCCAATTAGTTAAAGCATATGAGCCAATCATCATCAGAAAAAAAATTGCTTCGGATGCCTCACTTGGTAAAATGCGTAAATTAATGGAAGGTGTAGTTAAACAGGGAACAGCAAAAAACTTAAGTACGACTATTTATTCCATTGCAGGTAAAACCGGAACCGCTGTAATTGCTGGTGGCACTGGTGGTTACGCCAACAAGCGTTATTTAGCTTCATTCTGTGGTTACTTTCCAGCAGATTTTCCAAAGTATTCTATGATTGTTGTAATTACCGATCCATCTATGTCGGGCTATTATGGAAATGTGGTTGCAGGTCCAATATTTAAAGAGATTGCAGATAAAGTTTATGCTACAAGTTTAACCATGCATAATGATAATGCAATAGCAGTGGCCATTGCACCAACTTTCCCCGATGCAAAATCTGGAGATAAAACAAAAACAGTTTTGGCCTATCAAAAAATGGGTATCAAAGCTCCAGCAAATTTCGATGCAGCTTATGTTACTATCGATAAAAATGAAAACGGTGTGAGTCTTAGCCCTAAAGCAATGATAGCGGGGTTGGTCCCAAATGTAGTAGGAATGGGCTTGCAAGATGCATTGTATTTAATTGAAAATGAAGGAATGGTTGCGGTAGTAAATGGTAGTGGAAAGATTACCAATCAATCAATTACCGCAGGAGTAAAAGTAAATAAAGGAAGTCGAATCGTATTAGATTTAAGATAATGAAATTAAGTGCCTTATTAAGTTCTTGTAAAATTTCGGAGTTGGTAGGCAACACCGAGCAAGACATTACGGGCATTTGTTTCGATTCAAGAAAAGTGAGTGCTTCGTCTATGTTTATTGCTACAGTAGGTACAGTGGTAGACGGACATCAATTTATTACCAGCGCAATAGAAAAAGGAGCAAGCGTAATTGTCTGCGAAAAATTACCGAAGAAATTAGATGCAACAGTTACTTATGTTGTAGTCGATAATAGTAGTCGTGCCATGGGATTAATTGCGGCAGCCTATTACCAACACCCTTCTAAAAAATTAAAATTGGTTGGTGTAACAGGTACCAATGGCAAAACAACTGTTGCTACTTTGCTCAGTAATTTATTTCAAGAATTAGGTTATAAAGTAGGTTTGCTATCTACAGTCGAAAATAAAATAAATAATACCGTAATACCTTCAACTCATACAACACCAGATAGTATCACCATTAACGAACTTTTATTAGACATGATTGCCGCTAATTGTGATTATTGTTTTATGGAAGTAAGTTCGCATGCAATAGTACAAGAACGCATTGCTGGCTTAAGTTTTACAGGGGGTATATTCACTAACATCTCACACGATCATTTAGATTTCCATCAAACATTTGAGGAATATATCAAAGCAAAAAAATACTTTTTTGATCAATTACCTGCTTCGGCTTTTGCATTAACCAATTCGGATGATAAGCGTGGAGCCGTGATGTTGCAGAATACAAAAGCGCATGCTAAAACATATGCTTTGCAATCGATGGCTACTTTCAAAGCGAAAATAATTGAAAATCAATTTTCAGGTTTGTTTTTAAATATTGATGCGGAAGAAGTTTGGTTTAAAATGGTCGGCAGTTTTAATGCTTACAATTTATTGGCTGTTTATGCTACCGCCATGTTGCTTGATCAAGATAAAACCAGGGTCTTAACTATTTTATCTACGCTAAGTGGTGCCGAAGGAAGATTTGATTATACCATTGCGCCCAATGGAGTTATAGGTATTGTAGATTATGCGCATACACCAGATGCTATAAAAAATGTATTGCAAACCATTGCCAATATTAGAAAAGGCAACGAAACAGTTATCGCTATTGTGGGTTGTGGTGGCGATCGCGATAAAACTAAAAGACCTATCATGGCTGAAGTGGCTTGTAAGCTGAGCGATAAAGTCATTTTAACTTCAGATAATCCTAGAACAGAAGATCCCGCAGCCATTTTAAAAGAAATGGAAGCAGGCGTTCCTATTTCATTAAAGAAAAAAACAATTACCATTCAAGATAGAAAAGAAGCCATTCGTACGGCTTGTCATTTGGCGAAGAGTGGAGATATTATATTATTAGCCGGAAAAGGTCATGAAAAATACCAAGAAATTAATGGGGTAAAATTTCCTTTCGACGACAAACAAATATTTTCAGAAATAATGGAATCATTAAAATAATAAAACAAGATGCTGTATTATCTTTTTACTTATTTAGACAAACACTTTGATTTACCTGGGGCAGGTTTGTTTCAGTTTATCACCTTTAGAACTACTTTGGCGATCATTGTATCGCTAATTATTTCTTTATTGATGGGTAAAAGATTGATTGCTTTCTTACATAAAAAACAAGTAGGAGAAACCATTAGAGACTTAGGCTTAGAAGGACAATCGGAGAAAAAAGGTACACCAACAATGGGTGGCTTAATTATTTTATCGGCTATTATTATCCCTACTTTATTATTTGCCAAATTAACAAACGTATATATTATACTCATGTTAATTACCACCGTGTGGATGGGAATTATTGGATTTATTGATGATTATATTAAAGTATTTAAAAAGAATAAAGAAGGTTTAGCAGGTAGATTTAAAATTGTTGGACAAGTTGGATTGGGTTTGATCATAGGTTATACTATGTTTTTTCATCCTTCTATTGTAGTCAAAGAAAAAATTCCTGTATCACAATTGTCATCTGTTAAAACGGCTGAAAACACTAAGCGTACAGCAAGTAGCTATTATGTTGCGCATGCACAAAAGTCTACCAAAACAAATGTGCCTTTTTATAAAAACAACGAATTCGATTACGCCAAATTATTAAAATACTTTGGTCCAGATTATGAGCAATATGCTTTTTGGATTTTTATTCCCATTGTAATTTTAATTATTACGGCCGTTTCTAATGGCGCAAATATTACTGATGGAATAGATGGACTTGCCACCGGAACCTCAGCTATTATCGGATTGGCATTAGGTGTGCTCGCTTATGTATCGGGTAACATTGTATTCGCCAATTATTTGAACATCATGTACATTCCAAATTCTGGCGAATTGGTGGTCTTTGCGGGTGCATTCTTAGGGGCTTGTATTGGATTTTTGTGGTACAACACTTATCCTGCGCAAGTTTTTATGGGAGATACTGGAAGCCTTGCAATAGGCGGTATTATTGCATCCTACGCCATCATGATTCGTAAAGAATTATTAATACCCTTATTGTGTGGTATATTTTTAGTAGAAAACTTATCGGTGATTATTCAAGTAAGTTATTTCAAATACACCAAAAGAAAATATGGAGAAGGCAGAAGGGTTTTTAAAATGTCTCCTTTGCATCATCATTATCAAAAATTAGGTTATAGTGAGCCTAAAATTGTGACCCGTTTTTGGATCATCGGAATATTATTAGCCGTTATTACCATTGTTACTTTAAAATTAAGATAATATATGAGCAAAAGAATTGTTGTATTAGGTGGAGCAGAGAGTGGAACTGGAGCGGCTGTATTGGCTAAGCTTCAGGGCTTCGATGTGTTCTTGTCTGATATGAGCAATATCGCTCCTGCTTTTATTAATACCTTAAATGATTATGGAATTGCATTTGAACAAGGACAACATACGGCCGATTTAATTTGCAATGCTACCGAAATAATTAAGAGTCCTGGTATTCCAAATAAGGCGCCAATTATTCAACAAATAATTGCTTTACAAATTCCAATTATTTCTGAAATTGAATTTGCATCGAGGTATACCAATGCAAAAATGATTGCCATTACGGGCACCAATGGTAAAACCACTACCACATTATTAACCTATCATTTATTGAAAAATGCAGGCTTGAATGTAGGCCTGGCAGGCAATGTAGGCAATAGTTTTGCGATGCAAGTCGCTACTAAAAAATTCGATTATTATGTATTAGAGTTGAGCAGTTTTATGCTAGACGATATGTTCGACTTTAAAGCAGACATTGCCATATTAACCAATATTACGCCAGATCATTTAGATCGATACGATTACCAAATGCAAAAATATGTGAATTCTAAATTTAGAATTACACAAAATCAAACGGCAAGCGATTATTTTATTTACTGTAAAGATGACGAAGTTATTCAAGCAGCACTTGCCTCACAACAAATAGATTCGACCATGATTCCATTTTCTATTGCAGAAGATTTGGCATATGGCGCCTCTATTAGCAACCAACATTTAAACATAAAACTAAAACAAAATACATTTACTATGACTATCCAAGAACTTGCGCTACAAGGAAAACACAATCTCTATAATTCAATGGCATCGGGCGTTGCTGCAAAATTGTTAGACATTAGAAATGAAACTTTAAAAGAGAGTATGTCTGATTTTAAAAATGCACCGCATCGATTAGAGCATGTGGCACGCATTCAAGGAATCGAATTTATTAACGATAGTAAGGCGACAAATGTGAACGCTACTTGGTTTGCATTAGAAAGCATCAACACACCAATTATTTGGATTGCTGGCGGGGTGGATAAAGGAAATGATTATAGCATGCTTACGCAATTAGTGAAAGACAGGGTGCGCGCCATTGTTTGTTTAGGAACAGATAATAGTAAAATACATGAGGCTTTCGGCAATGTGGTAGATATTATTGTGAATACGGCTTCGGCTACAGAAGCGGCCGAAGTAAGTTATCATTTAGGTAAAAAAGGAGATACTGTTTTATTGTCTCCCGCTTGTGCAAGTTTCGATTTGTTTAAAAACTATGAAGACAGGGGTCAACAGTTTATAGATGCAGTAAAAGAACTTTAATATTTATATCAAATGGCTTTAAATTATATATTTAAAAACGCAAAAGGCGACCGCTATATTTGGTTGGTGGTGATATTTCTATCGCTCTTTTCTTTACTTGCAGTTTATAGCTCTACAGGCACACTGGCTTATAAAAAACAAGACGGTAATACCGAATATTATATTTTTAAGCACATTACTTTAATGATCGCGGGCCTTTTCTTAATGTATTGGGCACATAAATTAGATTATAGATATTATTCAAAAATTGCGCAAATTTTATTGTTTGTTTCTTTTCCATTGTTGGCCTATACTATTTTAATGGGTGATAAAATTAATCAAGCAGCAAGATGGATCACCATTCCAATTATTGATCAATCTTTTCAAACTTCCGATTTAGCCAAGTTAGCCATCATTATGTATTTGGCACGGGAACTATCGCGCCGGCAAGAAAACATCAAAGATTTAAAAACATCTTTTTTACCAATTATTGGCGCAGTGGTGTTAACCATTGCCTTAATTGCGCCAGCCAATTTCTCTACGGCTTTAATGTTATTTTTAACTTGTTGCTTAATTATGTTGATTGGAAGAATTAGCGCGAAGCATATATTAACAACCCTGGTTGCAGGTGCTGTCATATTATCTTTGGTGGTATTGATTGGTCCAAGAAAAGAAACTTATAAGTCGCGTATTAAAACTTTTTTAAGTAACGAAACCGTTGACAAAGACAAAAGTTTTCAATCCGATCAATCTAAAATTGCCATTGCAACCGGCGGCTTATTCGGCAAAGGACCTGGAAACAGTTCACAAAAAAATTATTTACCACATCCTTATTCCGATTTTATTTTTTCTATTATTATTGAAGAATATGGAATGATTGGTGCCTTAATGATCATCATTGCTTACCTCGTATTTTTATATCGATCCATAAAAATTGTTACCAAAGCGCCAAAGGCATTTGGCGCCTTATTGGCTTGTGGATTGAGCTTTAGTTTGGTGATACAAGCTTTTGCTAATATGGCAGTGGCCGTAAATCTGATGCCCGTAACCGGTGTGCCTTTGCCATTGGTTAGTATGGGCGGAACTTCTATCTTATTCACCAGTGTGGCATTCGGAATTATTCTGAGTGTAAGCAGAGACATTGAAGAAATGGAGAAAGGAGCGGAACTTGCAACAGCCTAGAATTATTATAAGTGGCGGTGGCACAGGTGGCCACGTATTTCCAGCTATTGCTATTGCAGGTGCTATTCGAGCTATGTATCCCGATGCGCAATTTTTATTTGTAGGTGCCATTGGTAAAATTGAAATGGAAAAGGTGCCTGCCGCAGGCTACGATATAGTAGGATTAGATATCAGAGGTTTACAAAGAAATTTTTCTTTAGCCAATTTGAAGTTCCCGATTCGTTTAATTAAAAGCTGTTGGAAAGCACGTCAAATTATCAAAGAATTTAAACCCGATGTAGCGGTTGGTGTTGGAGGTTATGCATCTGGTCCATTGCTCTTTATGGCGGCGCAACTTAATATTCCATGTCTTATCCAAGAGCAAAATTCTTACCCAGGAATTACCAATAAAATGTTGTCTTCGGCTGCTAAAAAAATCTGTGTGGCTTACGAGGGGATGGAAAAATATTTCGACCAATCGAAGCTTTTGTTGACAGGTAATCCAGTTCGTTCGCAGCTAGTAAAAATGGAAGTTAAAAGATCGGATGCCATTGCACATTTTAACTTATCAGAAAATAAAAAAACAGTACTCATTATTGGTGGAAGTTTAGGTGCTCGCACACTCAATACCAGCGTCTTGAAAGACTTGAATTTACTGGTCGCTCAGGATATTCAAGTGATATGGCAAACAGGTAAGTTGTACTATTCCACAATTGTTGAAAATGTAGGGTCGAAATTGCCGTCAGGAGTGAGGATATTTGAGTTTATTAGTAATATGGAGATGGCCTATGCTGCAGCCGATGTAATCATTTCGAGAGCAGGTGCTGGAACCATTTCGGAATTATGTTTATTGGCTAAACCCGTAATCTTAGTTCCCTCTCCAAATGTTGCAGAAGATCATCAAACAAAAAATGCGATGGCATTGGTTAAAAAATCTGCAGCAATTTTAATAACAGATGCAAATGCATCCACAACATTAATAAAAACTTGCATCGATTTATTAAACGATGAAAGTCAAATAAAAAGTTTAGGAAATAATATTTCACAACTAGCCATTACAGATGCTGCAGAAAAAATTGCAACAGAAGTAATTAAATTGATAAAACAATAAAATGAAATTAGCGCACATTAAAAATGTTTATTTAGTTGGCATCGGAGGAATCGGGATGAGTGGGCTAGCGCGCTATTTTAAAAATATCGGTTGTGAGGTTGCAGGTTACGATAAAACAGAAACCATTTTAACCAAAGAATTAATTGCGGAAGAAATTCCAGTGACTTATTTTGATGATAGCTCTTTACTACCAGAAACTTTTTTAGTGCATGATCCAAGCACCTTAATTATTTATACGCCTGCTATTCCTCAGGACAGCGAAATCTTGAATTATTTTATAGAGCAAGATTTTATGTTGAGGAAAAGAGCGCAAGTGTTGGGTATTATCTCAGAAAGTTCTTTTACCATTGGCGTAGCAGGTACGCATGGTAAAACAACTACGGCTACTATTATTGCTCATTTACTCAAGCATTCGGGTTATGATTGTTCTGCATTTTTAGGGGGCATCTCTACCAATTATCAAAGTAATATTTTATTTGGAAAAAATAATGTAATGGTAATTGAAGCCGACGAATTTGATCGTTCTTTTTTAACATTACATCCAGACATTGCCATTGTTACTTCTATGGATGCCGATCATTTAGATATTTACGGAGACAAGAATCACATTGAGGAATCTTTTAGATTGTATGCAAGTCAAGTTAAAAGAGGAGGTAAATTAATTTTCAAATATAATTTACCCATTCAAAAAGAGGGTATTACTTACGGCGTAAATTCAACAAGCGCAGATTATACTGCTCACAATATTAGAATTCAAAACGGAAAATATATTTTTGATTTCAAAAACGGCGCTGTCGAATATAAAGACATGTGCTTAGGCTTAGCGGGTTTACATAATGTAGAGAACGCCACGGCTGCCATTATTGTGGGCATGTTATTGCAAATACCGGAAGAAAAAATTAGAGCCGCATTGGCATCCTTTGCAGGTGTAAAAAGAAGATTTGAATATATCGTGCAAAACGAAAAGATGGTTTACATCGACGACTACGCACATCATCCCGAAGAATTAAGAGCTTGTATTAATTCGGTAAGGCAAATGTATCCTGGTAAAAAATTGACGGTTATTTTTCAGCCACACTTATTTTCGAGAACAAAAGATTTTGCACAAGAATTTTCAGAAGTATTGAGTTTAGCAGATCAATTAATTGTAATGGATATTTATCCGGCAAGAGAATTGCCAATGGAGGGAGTCGATGCAAATTTAATTTTAAATCAAGTGAGCATTGCTAATAAACAAGCTGCATCAAAAGAAAACTTGATGGAGAAATTAGCAATTATGGATATTGAATTATTATTGACAGTAGGAGCAGGAGATATAGACACAATGGTTAAACCTATTCAAGAATTAGTAGGCTAATGAAAAATATTCCTTGGAAAAAAATTGGAATTACGCTCTTGTGGGTGCTAGGAATAGCAACCATCGGACTTTCTTTGGCTTTCACGGAAATTAAACAGCATGATCTTAAGTGCAAGAAAATTACGATCAATGTAAATAAATCGGACGAAAATTATTTCATCAACAAACAAGACATATCAGCAATCATACAATTTGGTGGCGATTCTTTACTGAATAAATATGTCAACAAGATTAATGTGAAGCGCCTCGAAAAATTAATTGAAGCGAACAAATACATTTCAAATGCAGAAGTTTTTATTGATTTAAATGGTGAACTATTTGTGAATGTACAACAACGCAAACCATTGCTTCGCATTTTTACTGCAGATCAGCATAGTTTTTATTTAGATGAACACGGATTAAAAATGCCATTGTCTCCTAACTATTCGGCTAAGGTATTATCGGCAAACGGGAATATCGAAGAAATTTATGGTGGCATTTTCGATTCTGTAAAGAATCCATTATTGAATGATTTATTTGAGTTAACCAAATTTATTAAAGCGAATGAGTTTTGGGATGCACAAATTGAACAAATATTTATTGAAGAAAACAAAGACATTACCTTAATCCCAAGAGTTGGGAATCAAAAAATTCTTTTTGGATCAATTGAAAATAGGGATGAAAAATTTGAAAAGTTATTTTTATTCTACACCAAGGCTATGCCAAAGGTAGGATGGGATACTTACAGTATGATTAATTTAAAATTTAAAAATCAAATTGTAGCAACAAAATCTGGAATGGGCATTGTATTACCAAAGCCAATACTAGATACGGTTGTAGCAACAGATAGATTAGATACAACACTTACAGTATTATAATATTTATTGAATAGCATATGGAAAACAACGAGATCGTAGTAGGATTAGACATTGGAACTACTAAAATTTGTGCCATTGTAGGCATGAGAACGGAGCATGGTAAAATTGAAATCCTAGGAATGGGAAAAGCAGAATCTGCAGGGGTTTCAAGAGGTGTTGTTACTAATATTGAAAAAACAATTAAGGGAATTCAACAAGCAATTGCAGAAGCAAGCATTCAATCGAATTGCGAAATTTCTGAAGTAGTAGTTGGTATTGCGGGGCAACATATTAAAAGTTTGCAACACCGTGGTATCATTACCAGAAACTCTACAGAAGACGAAATATCAAGAGTAGACGTTGATTTATTAATCAAAGATATGTATCGTTTGGCAATGCCTCCTGGAGAGCAAATTATTCATGTCATTCCGCAAGAATTTACGGTAGATAACGAGCAAGGTGTGTTAGATCCAATTGGAATGTCGGGTGTTCGTTTAGAAGCTAATTTTCATGTGATTACTGCACAAATTACCGCAGCAAACAATATTCTTAAATGTGTTTCTAAAGCTAGCTTAGATACCACAACTTTAATGTTAGAGCCATTGGCATCTGCAGAAGCCGTATTAGGAGAAGAAGAAAAAGAAGCGGGTGTTGTATTAATTGATATAGGTGGTGGTACAACCGATATTGCTATTTTCTACGAAGGAATTATTAGACATACTGCCGTTATTCCATTTGGTGGAAATGCAGTAACAGAAGATATCAGAGAAGGATGTTCTGTGATGAAAAATACAGCAGAGGCATTGAAAATAAAATTCGGATCTGCATTAGCAGACGAAAATAAAGAAGAAGAAATTATTTCTATTCAAGGATTAAGAGGAAGAGAACCGAAAGAAGTTTCTGTTAAAAATTTAGCATTGGTAATTCAAGCTAGAATGGAAGAAATTTTAGAACAAGTTAAATACGAAATTCAATCTTCTGGATACGAGAAAAAAATTAGAGCAGGTGCCGGTATTGTTATAACCGGTGGTGGTGCGCAATTGAAACACATTACACAATTAGTAGAATACGTTACGGGTATTGATTCAAGAGTGGGTTATCCTAATGAGCATTTAGCAAAAACTAATACAGATGCTATTAAGAGCCCCATGTACTCGACCAGTATAGGTTTGGTGATAAAAGGCTTACAAGATATTGAGTTGAAAAATGTAAAAGCACCATTACCAAATGCATTAGGAAAAGTTGCGCCTAAAGATGATTTGGCAACTAGAGAAGTTACACAAAGAGGCGGATTTTTAAATAACATCAAAAATAATATAGCAAATGTTTTGATGCCTAATGATGATAAAGATTTCTTATAATAAAAAATAATTAAAAAGAATTTACAACATAAAACATAACGATATGATATTTGAAATGCTGAAAGACAAATCATCAATTATAAAAGTAATTGGTGTTGGCGGCGGCGGTGGTAATGCGGTAAACCATATGTATAAGCAAGGCATTGCAGGGGTAGACTTTATTATTTGCAATACCGATTCGCAAGCACTAGAATCAAGTCCGATACCAAACAAGGTACAGTTAGGATCTAGCTTAACCGAAGGTCGTGGTGCGGGCTCTATGCCTGTAGTGGGTATGAACTCTGCAATAGAATCTATCGACGATGTAAAAGACTTATTAGGTTCAAATACTAAAATGGTTTTTATTACGGCTGGAATGGGCGGTGGTACTGGAACAGGCGCAAGTCCAATTATTTGTCAAGCGGCAAAAGAATTGGGTATATTAACAGTAGGTATTGTTACTACACCATTTAATTTTGAAGGTAAACGCAGAAAGCAACAAGCAGACGAAGGTTTGGCTGCATTGAAAGAGCATGTAGATACTTTATTGGTTATCTCTAACGATAAATTACGTCAAATGTATGGCAACTTAACTTTGTCGAGTGCATTTGCAGAAGCAGATAATATTTTGGCAACGGCTGCAAAAGGTATTGCAGAAATTATTACCGTACCTGGATATATCAACGTTGATTTTGAAGATGTGAAAACAGTTATGCAAAATAGCGGGGTAGCTATTATGGGTTCTGCTTCTTCGGAAGGCGAAGGCAGAGCGTACAAAGCAGTTCAAGCGGCATTAAATTCTCCATTATTAAATGATAATGATATTGAAGGTGCGCGTTATATCTTATTAAATATTACTTCGGGTTCGCAAGAAGTATTGATGGATGAAGTTTCAGAAATTACGGATTACATTCAAAATCAAGCGGGATTAACTGCAGATATTATTTGGGGAAATTGTCATGATGAATCTTTAGGTAATAAAATTTCTGTTACACTTATTGCAACAGGATTTCAAACTAAAACAAATCGCATCGAAAAAATGGGATCTGTAATCGAAAGAACAGTGCCTTTAACCATCAATAATCAATCAGATATTGTAGAAATGGTTGCCGTTCCAAGTCCAGTAGCAGCGCCTATTTCGCCAGTTATGGAAGCGCCAGTTTTGGAAACACCTACAATGGATTTTCCAGATTTCGAAACATACGCGATGAATGAAGAGGAAGAAGAAGAAATCGCAGAAGAAGAAGCAACTCCATCATACGAATTTGAAATGCCATTATTCGCATCGCCGGTAATGCAAACCGAAATCGAAGAAGTTGAAATCGATGAAACCGAAATCGCAGCAGAAGTAGCAGAAGAATTGCAAATGCCAATTTTTGAATTCAATGATCCTGAAGAAGATGAAGAGGACGAATTAGCAGAAGAAGGTTTAGCGGAAGATTTTGAAATAGAAGAATTTGAAGAAATGGAAATGGAAAGCCAAGCGGCACCTTCATTTAGCTTCGAAATGCCTGTAGCTACTAGTAAATTGATACTAGACGTATCTGATTTATCAACAGCAAATGCATACCAAGAAGAAGAAGTAGCGCCGGCCATTTCATTCTCTGCACCAGAAGAACCCGTAATGGTTTTAAAGAATCGTATGTTGAATGAAGAAGAAAGGGTAAATGCCCCAATGCAATTTCAAGCGCCTTCGCAACCAAAACAAGTTAACCTATTTGATTTTGTTCCAGAGGTTGCCAATCATCAAGTAACAGAAGAGATCGCTGCAGAACCTTTTAGGTTATTAAACAAAGAGGAATTAGAATTTACTGTTATTAATAAAACACCACAACCATCTGCCGAAGAACAAATGTTAGCAGAGCAAGATCGCAGAAACAAAGAGCGTATTGCTAGGTTGAAAGAATTGAGCATGAAATTGCGTACGCCAAGTGGCATTCACGATTTAGAAACAGAGCCTGCTTATTTAAGAAAAAAACAAGCCCTTGATGCCGCACCTCATTCTTCCGAATCACAAGTATCAAGATATACTTTAGGGGAAGAAAACGGAGAGCCACAAATTAAAGCCAATAATTCTTTTCTACACGATAACGTAGATTAACATTAAAGATAGCCGTAAGTGTCATTCTCGAAAGAGGGTGGCACTTTTTTTGTTTAAAAGCATTTTTTTTGGTAAACTTGCTTAACATTAATTTAATAATATGGTTACTGATTTATTTGACAAACTCGCTAACAAAGGCCCACTCGGGCAACATCAAAAAATGGCTCATGGCTATTTTGCCTTTCCAAAATTAGAAGGAGAAATAAGCAACCGAATGATTTTTCGTGGGAAAGAACAATTGGTATGGAGTTTAAATAATTATTTAGGATTAGCAAATCATCCCGAAGTTAGAAAAGCAGATGCAGCAGGTGCAGCGCAATATGGTTTAGCATTACCAATGGGTGCGCGCATGATGTCTGGAAATTCTAATTTACATGAACAATTAGAAAGAGAACTAGCCGCTTTTGTAAAGCGCGAAGATGCATTTTTATTAAACTACGGTTACCAAGGAATGGTATCAATCGTAGATTCATTAGTGAATCGTCATGATGTGATTGTATATGATGCCGAAGCGCATGCTTGTATTATAGATGGTGTTCGTTTGCATCAAGGTAAGCGCTTTGTCTATACCCACAACGATATGGCGAGTTTAGAAAAACAACTCGAACATGCTAAAAAATTAGTAGAAGGCACACAAGGTGGAATTTTAGTCATTACCGAAGGTGTTTTTGGTATGTCTGGTGTACAAGGAAATTTAAAAGGCGTTGTCGCATTAAAAGAAAAATATAATTTCCGTTTATTAGTAGACGATGCACATGGTTTTGGTACCATGGGTCCAACAGGTGCAGGTACCGACGAAGAACAAAATGTACAAGCGCAAGTAGATGTTTATTTTGGAACATTTGCAAAATCAATGGCGGGTATTGGTGCCTTTGTTGCTGCTTCAGAAAATGTAATTGATTTCTTAAGATATAACATGCGTTCGCAAACTTTTGCTAAAACAATTCCAATGCCCATGGTTGTTGGATTGTTAAAAAGGTTGGAATTATTGAAAACGCAACCCGAATTGAAAGACAATTTATGGAAAATAGTAAGGGCATTACAGTCTGGATTAAGAGAAAGAGGCTTTAACATTGGCCATACCAATTCGCCTGTTACTCCAGTTATGATGTCTGGAACCTTAATGGAAGCCACCAATATTGTGATGGATTTGAGAGAGAATTATGGCATATTTTGCTCTATTGTAACCTACCCTGTAGTACCTAAAGGCGTGATAATGTTGAGGTTAATACCTTCGGCGGTACATACTTTAGCCGATGTAGAAGAGACCCTAAATGCCTATTCGCAGATAGCTGAAAAGCTAAAAGCGGGCTTTTATGAGTCTAAAGAGCCTATGGCAATTAAATAATAATTCAAATAGGCTTTGTTATTTGTTAAAAAGCCTTTATATTAGTAAAAGACAAAACAATTATTGTAGAACCAAAAATTTAAAAAGGAGTTTTCCACATGAAAAGATTCAATGACTTTAAGAAAATGGTAGCTGACCTAGAAGGCGATGCTGACAAATTTTACAACAAAGGTAACAGTGCGGCAGGTACGCGTGTTAGAAAAGGTATGCAAGATCTTAAAAACTTAGCTCAGGCTATTCGTTTAGAAGTTCAAGAAAGAAAAAACAGCGAAGCTAAATAAGCCCAACTTAATTTCTATAAAAAAATCCTACTTAAATCAAGTAGGATTTTTTTTTGCTTCAAATTTAAATAGCAATTATAAAGATTTTATTTCGAGGTGTTTTGAATGAATGGCTTGGCCATAAAACGCCGTTGCATGTTGATTAAAATTTTCGACATCGTCTGTGGTGTAAAATTCGATATGTGTATTTTTTACACAACGTGATTCCATTTCTGGATGTCTATTTAAATAGTCTAAAAGGCTCTCTGCCACTATTGGCCCTTGAGGTAATATGTTGATATGCTTTGGCGTAAGTTCTCTTATAATAGGCATTAATAAAGGGTAATGCGTGCATGCCAATAGTATGGTATCTATCTTATCAGATTTTTTTAATAATGCTTCAATATCTTGCTGAATAAAATACTTTGCTCCTTCATTTAAATAAGTATTGTTTTCAATGAGTGGCACCCACATTGGACAAGCATGTTGTATCACATTAATATGTGGATGAAAGCGATTGATTTCTAAAACATAAGATTCGGATGCAATAGTTCCATTGGTTCCTAAAATACCAACCGTATTTGTTTTTGTATAGTTTGCAATTATTTCGGCAGTAGGTCTAATAATACCCAATACGCGTTTGTCTGGAAATAATTTTGGTAAATCTTTTTGTTGAATGGTACGAAGGGCTCTTGCAGATGAAGTGTTACAAGCAATAATTACCAATGGACAACCCATTTCAAATAATTGGCTTATGCATGCCAGGGTATATTGATAAATAGTTTCAAAAGATCGGGTGCCATAGGGTGCGCGTGCATTATCTCCTAAATAGATAAAATCGTATTGGGGTAATTTGGCCGTAATTTCTTTTAAAACCGTCAAACCTCCGTAACCCGAATCAAATACACCAATTGGACCTGTCATTTTATGCTGCATTAATAGTTGGCAATGGCTTCTTTTATCTTTTTAAATACCGAATCGTTCACATTAGCTAGCGGTAAACGCACATGATCTTCGCAAATACCCTTTATTTTTAATGCGGCTTTAATTCCACCTGGGCTGCCATCTACAAAAAGTAAATTAATAATATCGGTAAGTTTGAAATGCAGCTTTCTTGCTTTTTCAAAATCGCCTTTAAGCGCAAGGCGAACCATTTGCGCATAATCTTTAGGCCAAGCATTGGCTACAACAGATATGACACCATTAGCACCTAAAGCAATCAGGGGTAGGGTAAGGGCATCGTCACCAGAAATAACCATAAACTCTTTTGGTTTATGTTTAAGAATGCTCATAATTTGGTCCATATTTCCAGAAGCCTCTTTAATACCCGCAATGTTTTTCTCTTTAGCTAAACGCAAAGTAGTTTCGACACTCATGTTTGTGCCCGTTCTGCCTGGTACATTATATAAAATAATTGGAAGCGGTGCGTTTTTAGCTAGCATTTGATAATGTTTAACAATGCCTTCTTGATTGGGCTTGTTATAATAAGGTGCAACCGATAAAATCGCGGTGTATCCTTTTTTATCAAAAGATTTTAAATTCTCTATTACTTCTAAAGTATTATTGCCACCAATACCAGCCACTAAAGGCACTCTACCTGCCACAGTTTGCGCAGTAAATTCAAAAATTGTTTTTTTCTCTTCTTTAGATAGTGCAACAGATTCGCCTGTAGTACCCATCGGCACTAGGTAATCTACTTTATTTGCAATTAAGCTGTTGATGAGTTTTTTGTAGCTTTTAAAATCGATACTACCATCTTTATGAAATGGCGTAACCATGGCTACACCGGTACCTATTAATTTTGAAATCATTTTTTTAGTTGTTGAAGGTAATGGTTTAATTGATCAATGAAAGTTTGCATTTTATCGCCTTTGTCGTCTATCATAAAGTCGAAGGCGGCAAGGGCATTGGTATTGAATTTTCCAATTCGCAATTTTGCTCGTGATAGAGAAGAAATATAATTTAAACTAAATTGATTGCTATAATTTAAACTAATCAGCATGTCAAAATTTTGTTTGTAAAAACTTTTGATAGCAGCCAATTTAGGTCTATGAAAAAAATCAAAATCGTTGGTAAATATATAATTTGGATTGATGCTGGTATCCTTATGGGTTTTCTTATAATCTTTGATATCAATTAAGCCAATATAACTTACTTGTTTTCCTTTTTTTTCTAAATCTTGAATATATTGATGCGCCGTATCGATATCGTTTTGCGCGTGTGCCACAAACAAAACGCCAATGGTATGGGCATCGCTAAACATCACTGTTTGGCGGGGCACAAGCCTATTCAGCAAATTACGCTTTAGCGTTCTGCGTGCAAAAAAATGACTGATTTGGCGATATAACTTTTTCATGAGCTCTTACAAAGGTAAGTTTTTTATTAATGTGAAGAGTTCTTCGTCGGAAATGATTTTAATGCCTAATTCGGTTGCTTTTTGAAGTTTACTAGGCCCCATATTATCGCCAGCCACCAAATAATTTAGTTTACTCGAAATGCTGCTGCTTATTTTACCGCCATTGGCTTCTATTTTTTCTTTTAATTCTTCTCTCGAAAAATTACTAAATACCCCAGAAATTACAAAACTCAGTCCTTTTAAATTTTCCCCTTCTTGTATTTTTTCGATGCTACTGCTTTCAAAATTTAATCCAGCTTGCTTGAGTTTATTGATTTGTTGCACTTGGGCTGGATTGCTAAAATACTGTAATACACTTTCTGCAATGCGTTCGCCAATTTCATCAACTAGAATTAGGCTTTCGAAATCTGCTTGCATTAAGGCATCTATTGTGCGGAAATGTGCCGCCAGTTTTTTAGCTACGGTTTCGCCAACATAGCGTATGCCTAAACCAAACAAAACTTTTTCGAAAGCATTTTTTTTCGAGCTTTCTATTCCTGCAATTAAATTATCAACCGATTTTTCTGCAAAGCGATCGAGTGCTAGCATGGCTGCTTTTTTATTTTTTAATTCGTAGAGATCTGCAATGGTTTGAATTAATCCTGCCCTAAATAATTGTTCAATAGTTTCGTCGCCTAGGCTATCAATGTTCATTGCTTTTCGAGCGGTAAAGTGTTGCATTTTTCCAATCACTTGCGGGCTGCAACCTAATTCGTTCGGACAGTAATGATGCGCTTCTCCTGCCTTGCGAATAAGCGGGGTGTGGCATTCTGGGCATTGGGTGATATAGGTAATTTTCTGCGCAAATAAATCGCGTTTACTTTTATTTACTTCAATAATTTTAGGAATAATTTCGCCACCCTTTTCTACTTTCACTACA
>JBILIO010000078.1:0-8100 GCA_044349915.1 Sphingobacteriales bacterium
TAGCACTGGCACTTGCGCCATTACTTCGAGTCCAATTAATAGTACAGCATATGGCGCGCTCATGGGTGGCTTAGCTTTTACCTCTTTAAAAAACGAAAAATGACAAACGAAAAAATAATTATCGCAAATTTAAAATGCAGTGGTTGTGCTGCTACTATCAACAAAGAATTAAGTACAATTACAGGTGTAAGCGCAGTTAAGGTAGATGTTGATCACGATGCAATAGATATTACTTATGATCAAATAGAAAGAAAAGTAATTATCGATAAACTGCATAAATTAGGTTACCCAGAGGCAACTGAAAAAAATGGTTTATTAATGCAATTGAAAAGTTATGGCAGTTGCATTGTTGGAAGAATGAATAATTAAATTTTAAATAATATGACAATAGAACAATTAATTTTAGCAAACGAAGGAACCATCGTAGACGTAAGAACGCCCGATGAATTTATGGGTGGATGTGTGAATGGATCGGTTAACATTCCATTACAAGAAATTGGATACAGAATGGAGGATTTAGAAAATTTAGCCAAACCTTTAATTTTATGTTGTGCTTCTGGTGGCAGAAGTGGTGTAGCTCATGCAATGTTATCGGCTCAAGGAATTGATTGCCATAATGCAGGCTCATGGTTAACAGTCAATCACATTAGTTCTTTAACCAAATAAATATGATCGGATTTTTAAAAAAATTATTAGGATTTGGACCATCGGTTAATTATAAAGAATTAATGGAAAATGGTGCGGTAATTATTGATGTAAGAACCAAAGGCGAATTTGCCGGAGGACACATTAAAGGATCTACCAATATTCCGGTAAATCAATTAGCTTCAAATTTAGGCAAATTCAAAAACAAAGAAAATGCGATAATTACCTGTTGCGCATCGGGTGCAAGAAGTGGAGCTGCAAAAAGGCTATTAATCTCTAGCGGATACACAAATGTGCACAACGGCGGTTCGTGGTATTCACTCAGAAATAAAATATCATAATGATGGATGCACATTTTTATACCGTAAATGTGGAGTGGTTAGCCGATAAGAAAGGTATTTTAACCTCTCCAGAATTAGCACAAAATGTGGAAGTTGCTACTCCCCCTCCATTTCAAGGCGGCATTGAACAAATTTGGTCGCCCGAACATTTGTTTACATCTGCTGTTGTAAGCTGTTTCATGACTACATTTTTAGCCATCGCAGCAAATTCTAAATTAACTTACAGCGATTTTAAATGTAATGCAAAAGGGAAATTAGAACAGATTGAAGGAAAGTATTTAATGACCGAAGTTTTATTAGAAGCTCATTTAACAATTGATAACATTGAAAATAAAGAAAAAGCAGAACGTGTTTTAGAAAAATCTGAACGTGCATGTCTTATTTCAAATTCAATAAAATCTATTGTAACTTTAACACCAATAATTAATATTGCCTAATGAGTAAGACGTTTTCAGAAATAATCAATAGTGACACCCCTACTTTGGTCGATTTTTTTGCCGAATGGTGTGGCCCTTGCAAAATGATGAAACCAATTTTATCTGATTTTAAAAACGAGCTAAAAGATGCTGCGAATGTAATTAAAATTGATATCGATAAAAATCCATCTGCAGCCAGTAAGTACCAAATTCAGAGCGTTCCAACCTTATTGATTTTTAAAAACGGGGAGATTAAATGGAGACAATCTGGGGTTGTACCTGCGCATACATTAAAAGAAATTATCAAAAAAATCGCTTAAATGAAAAAACTAAACATCGGAATTTTAGCACTATCGCTATTGTTTTTTATTAACTGTAGCAATGGCCAAAATGCCAAAACAAATGTAGATGCCAATGCATTTAATGAGCTTGTAAAAGCTAGCAATCAAGCACAATTAATTGACGTTAGAACACCAGAAGAATTTGCAAAGGGACATTTAATCAATGCGCTAAACTTTGATTGGAATGGAAACGAATTCGATAAACAAGTAAGCAGTTTAAATAAAGAATCAAGCGTATTTGTGTATTGTTTAAGCGGAGGTAGAAGTTCAGCTGCTGCAGCACAATTACGTCAATCTGGCTTTAAAAATGTAATCGAATTAAATGGTGGAATTATGAAATGGAGAGGTGCAAACTTACCAGAAACAACCGAGGCCACAATCCAAAATACTGGCATGAACGTAGCAGATTTTCAGAAACTCACTCAATCAGATAAAATTGTATTAATAGATTTTTATGCAGATTGGTGTGCGCCTTGTAAGAAAATGAAACCTTACTTAATGGAAATTCAAGAGGAATTGAAAGCCAGTGTAGTTTTAATAAGAATTAATGCCGACGATAACCAAGCATTGTGTAAATCATTAAAAATAGATGCTTTACCCGTTTTGCAAGTTTATAAAGCTGGCCAATTAACATGGAATCAAATTGGTTTTGTAGATAAGGCAACTGTTTTAAAACAATTAAAATAAATTATCCCCTTCATAAAAAAAGGCTTCGAATTTATCGAAGCCTTTTTTTATGCTAATGTTTTAAATAACATGTCTTCTAAAAAATTCGCTACAAATTCGGATTTGTTTTTTGCTTGTACATCGGTTAACCTAGGCAAATAATCAATAAAAAACTGTTCGTGATGTGAGGCTTCAATGATAGTACTGGTAAGCGATTTAGGATATTTATATTTTGGATTGTATAACTCAATAATTGCTGCAATGCTAGCACATAATTCTTTATATGGCAGAAAAACTTCTGCTTTATTAATCTCTTTTACTTCTTTTACTAAATAAACTTTACTGCTTTCAGAAATTACAATTTGATTCAACCATTTTTTATTATAGACTAAATCTCCTGCGCTATCTGGTAGCTCATGAGTTAATAAATGAATGACTGCTTTTAATTGCTGCTTTGGTTCTTTGATATTTTTTAATTCATAATCAACCAAGAAAGACATATATGACCAATACCAATTTAAAATATAGAGCAATAAACGGTGTTTGTTTTCGAAATAACGATAGATAGTTGCTTCGGTTGTGCCCATTTCTGTGGCTAATTTTTTGAAAGTAAAATGTTCAAACCCTAGCGAATAGATTAAATCAATGGCACTTTTTACGATAGCTTTTCCAATTTCAGAGCTTTCTGGGTCTCTCAAATAAATATAATCATTTACCTTAAATCGTAGCTGGAAGTCCATAAAAGCCTAATTTTTCTTTAAATCTATCAAATATAACCAAAATAGTAACGATATCATTACAAATATTTTTACATTTATTTACAATAGTAATACTATTATTTAAAATAGTATCATTATATTTGTATATAATTTAATACCATTATGATTATTAATAAGTCAATTCCAATAAAATACTTGTTTAATAAAGTTAAGATTGAACTGATCTATGTTTTGATTATGGCTGTTGTTGTATATTATATCACCCATATTTTCCAAAACAACATTCCAGAGATGCCTTTAACTATTCCTGCATTTATCGGCACCTCTATTTCTATTTTAATTTCATTTAAACTCAATCAATCTTACGACCGCTGGTGGGAAGCAAGAAAAATTTGGGGAAGTATTGTGAATGACTCTCGCTCTTTGATACTTCAGTTTAAACAATTTTTACCAGCAGACGAAAACATAAACAAAATAGCTTACCGTCAAATTGGTTGGTGCTATGCATTAGGCGAAAGTTTAAGAGGATTAGATTCTAAAGAAACTTTAAACAAATATTTAAACGAAATTGAAATAGAAGAAATAAACAAACAAAGCAATAAACCTTTAGCCATTATTCAACATCACTATAAAGATTTAAAACAGTTTAAAAATGGGGATAAAATAAATCAATTTTCAGAAGTACAATTAGACAATACATTAGTAAGACTTGTAGATGCAATGGGGAAAGCAGAGCGAATTAAAAGCACGGTTTTCCCTGTTACCTACCGCTTATTCTTACACCTGATGATTTATTTATTTATTATTACCCTTTCTATTTCACTCAAAAATATAGAAAGTGTTTTTGAAATTCCCTTATTATTGGTATTGTCTGCCGCATTCTTTTTATTAGAAAAATCGGCTACACACATGCAAGATCCATTTGAAAATAGACCAACCGATACGGCTGTTACGGCTATTGCAAGAACTATCGAAATAAATATTAAAAATATTATTGAAGATAAAAATATACCTGAAAAATTAAACGCAAACCAATTTTACCTAAACTAACATGAGAACACATTCAAAAGAAACACAAGCAGAATTAAATCCAGACTTAGCATTGGAAATTTTAAAAGAAGGCAATGATCGTTTTGTAAAAAATTTAAAAGCCAATCGAAATTTATTACAACAAGTAAACGATACAGCACAAGGACAATTTCCATTTGCCACCATTTTAAGTTGCATAGATTCTAGAACTTCTGCTGAATTAATTTTTGACCAAGGCTTAGGCGATGTTTTTAGTATCCGAATTGCGGGAAATATTTTAAACGAAGATATTTTAGGCAGCATGGAATTTGCGACCAAAGTAGTTGGTACAAAAATCATCGTCGTGTTAGGCCATAACAAATGTGGCGCCATTGTAGGTGCATGTAACAACGTAGAATTAGGAAATTTAACAGCCTTACTTGATAAAGTAAAGCCAGCTATTGCACTTGAAAAAGAAACAACTGAAAACAGAACAGGAAGCAATGTGCGTTTTGTAGACAATGTAACAACCAATAATGTCATTCATACCATCGAAAGAATTAGACGCGAAAGTCCAATTATTCTAGATTTAGAAAATTCAGGAGCGATTAAAATTGTTGGCGCAATTTATAACGTAGATAACGGTAGGGTGAACTTTCTATAGATTCCTTTTTTTTCTTACCTTTGAAGGCTAAGATTAAAATTGAATTTATGCTAAATATTGTACTTTTTGGCCCTCCAGGTGCTGGCAAAGGCACACAATCTGAAAAATTAATTGCTAAATACGCGCTTGTACACCTTTCAACAGGCGATATTTTAAGAGCAGAAATCACGGCAGGCACTGCTTTGGGTTTAGAAGCAAAAAAGCTAATGGACCAAGGTTTGTTAGTTCCAGACGAGGTGGTGATTGGTATGATTAGCAATAAATTAGATGCAAACAAGGATGCGAATGGTTTTATATTCGATGGATTTCCAAGAACAGTAGCACAAGCAACTGCGCTAGATACCTTGTTAGCAAGTAAAAACAGTGCTATTTCGATGATGATTTCTTTAGTTGTGGCCGACGATGAATTAAAAAGCCGTTTACTTTTAAGAGGCAAAGATTCGGGCCGCGCAGACGATGCCAATCCTGCTATTATTGAAAAAAGAATTGAAGAGTATAACAGCAAAACAGCTGCTGTTGCTTCGTTCTACGAATCACAAAATAAATTGAAATCGATCAATGGGATTGGTTCTATTCCAGATATTTTCACCCAAATCTGTCTAACAATAGACAGTAATAACTAACATAAAATGGCAGGTTCCAATTTCGTTGACTACGTAAAAATTTGTTGTCGTACTGGGGCCGGAGGTGCTGGATCGTTCAGTTTACACCGTGACAAAAAAACGGCTATGGGTGGACCAGACGGTGGTGACGGTGGCAGAGGCGGACATATTATTTTACGAGGCAACAGTCAATTTTGGACTTTACTCCATTTAAAATACCGTAAACATGTCATTGCCGAAAATGGCGCTTATGGCGAAGGTGATTGCCGAAGCGGCAAGCGTGGTAAAGATGAAATACTAGATGTACCACTCGGAACCATTGCTAAAGATGCAGAAACAGGCGAAGTACATTTTGAAATAACCGAAGAAGGACAAGAAGTTATTTTAGTACCAGGTGGTCGAGGTGGCTTAGGCAACTGGCACTTTAAAACACCCACTAATCAAACGCCAAGATATGCGCAGCCTGGCGAACCCGGTCAAGAATCTTGGAAAATTTTAGAATTAAAATTATTAGCAGATGTTGGATTGGTTGGATTTCCTAATGCAGGTAAATCTACTTTACTTGCTACAGTGAGTGCTGCCAAACCCGAAATTGCAGATTATCCATTTACTACCTTAGTTCCCAATTTAGGAATTGTAGCGCACAGAGAAAGTCGTTCGTTTGTAATGGCAGATATTCCTGGAATTATTGAAGGTGCTTCGCAAGGTAAAGGTTTAGGTATTCGTTTTTTAAGACATATTGAAAGAAATAGTGTTTTATTATTTTTAGTTCCAGCCGATAGCAAAGATATTCACGAAGAATATAAAATATTATTGAACGAATTAAAACAATACAATCCCGAATTATTAGATAAACCCCGCATGTTGGGTATCTCTAAAGCCGATTTATTAGACCAAGAATTGATAGACGAGATCAAGAAAGATCTTCCAAAAATTCCGGTTCAATTCTTTTCTTCCGTAACGCAGCAAGGCATTACAGCCTTAAAAGATGAGTTATGGAAAACCATCAATAGTTAAAAGGAATTTCTTTTTATTGTATTCTATACACTAATATTTATATTTGGTTAAAGGCTTATTAAAAACTAGCACCATGACCAATGTAATTTTGAGTGGAATTGGAAGTTATATTCCAACGCAAATTGTCCAAAATCAAGATTTTCTTCAGACCTCTTTTTTTGAAGTAAACGGAGAAAAAATAACACTCGATAACGAAACCATTATTCGAAAATTTAATGCCATAACTGGTATAGATGAACGAAGGTATGCCGAAACTAATCAAGTATCTTCCGACCTCGCCCTTATTGCTGCTCAGCGTGCAATTGCCGACGCAGGTTGCGATAAAGAAAGCATTGATATAATTATTTACGCACACAATTTTGGTGATGTCGCTTTTGAAAAAGTACAATCCGATGTATTACCTAGTTTAGCTTCGAGAGTAAAACACGCATTGGGCATTAAAAATAATAATTGTAATGCCTATGATTTATTAGCAGGCTGCCCTGGTTGGATACAGGGTGTAATTGTAGCAAGACAGGCTTTACTCAGTGGCGATGCAAAAAGAGTATTAGTGATCGGTGCCGAAACACTATCTAGGGTTGTTGATCCGCACGATAGAGACCAAATGATTTATGCTGATGGAGCAGGTGCAGCAATTGTAGAAACCGAAGCATCCGAAACTAAACGCGGTATACTCAGCGTAGCTTCTCAAACTTTTACCGAACACGAAGCTTTCTATTTATATTACGGTTGTTCTAATGAAAAAGATTTTTTACCAGAGAATAATTACATTAAAATGGATGGTCGAAAAATTTATGAATTTGCTTTGACCAATGTTCCAAAAGCCATGCAGGTTTGTTTAGACAAAGCACAAATTTCAATTGAAGAATTAGCGAAAGTTTTTTTACATCAAGCGAACGAAAAAATGGACGAAGCCATTATCAATCGATTCTATAAACTATACGATAAAGCCACGCCAGAAAATATTATGCCCATGAGTATACAATTGCTTGGAAACAGTTCTGTTGCAACGGTACCAACATTATACGATATGGTTTTACAAGGCAAATTAAGTGGCCATCAAGTAAATGCCGGCGATAAGGTTTTATTTGCCTCGGTGGGTGCTGGCATGAATATCAACGCTTTTTCTTACCAATTATAAGCTTCAAAAACAGGTAATTAGCTCTAAAAAGGGCATAAAATTACTTTTTTAAAATTACTTAGTGTATTTATTACACTTATTACTTACATTAGTATATTATTTAATCAAGATTGAACATATGAAAATAGGAATTAATGGTTTTGGCAGAATAGGTAGACTGGTTTTTAGAGCTGCTGTTCAACATCCTAACATAGAAATTGTTGGTATCAACGATTTATTAACAGCAGATTATATGGCTTATATGTTAAGATATGATTCTACTCATGGTCAATTTAATGGGAGCATTGAAGTAATAAATAATCATTTAGTAGTGAATGGAAAAACCATTCGTGTAACTGCAGAAAAAGATCCCGCAAATTTAAAATGGGCTGAAATAGGCGCAGAGTATGTGGTTGAGTCGACTGGATTATTTTTAGATCAAGAAAGTGCAGGCAAACATTTAGCGGCAGGTGCAAAAAAAGTAATTATTTCTGCTCCGGCAAAAGACCATACGCCCACTTTTGTGATGGGTGTAAATGAAAAAACATATACTAACGATAT
>JBILIO010000079.1:0-7943 GCA_044349915.1 Sphingobacteriales bacterium
CCAGTAAATGATCTATTAGAAATCATTACATTAATTACCGCACCATATTGACAAGTACTATCTCTTCTAGCACCAACAACTGAATAACCAGCGTAGTTAGAATCGATGAATGCCTGCGCACCTGGTAATAAAGAATCTAAAGTTGTAGAATCAATTCCTTGATGACATCCACCACCATGATGTCCACCTGGACCGCCACCATGATGACCACCTGGACCGCCGCCGTGGTGACCACCTGGACCACCACCATGATTATGACCACCGCCATGGTTTCCACCACGACCGCCACCTCTACCACCACGATAATTTAAACCTTCACCTAAATAAAGACCTGCTTCATTAAAAGCCAATTGCTCATTGGTATTTAAAATAACAATTGTTACGGGTTGATTTTCTTTTACAACTAATGCTTCTTCAATTGTAGCATCTGGATAATTTTCGGCAACATAGCTACTCACATTTTTAGACAAATCAGTTACACTGATGCTTTGCTCAAATGGCATTTGCTCTTTGTTACAGGCAACAATAACCATTGCGCTGGCTACGATTGCAAATAGGATTTTTTTCATATCTATATATATTTAAATTGTTCTTTGCTTGATTAACTAATTAAAGCTAGCATTTATTGTGGCCAATAGCTATGATTTTAATTATAATTGAGATGAAGTTTACCTAATTGTAGATAATTCACCTATTCGACCAATAATTGCAACTGCTTATACCAGTTTTCGCCGTATTTACGAATGAGGGGTTCTTTTAAGAACTGATATACAGGCACTTTTAAACTATCTCCAAATCGGCATGCATCGCCACAAATAGACCAACGGTCGTAATTGAGTGCTTCGAATGTTTCGTATGGGGTAATTCTGATAGGATATAAATGACAAGAAATGGGTTTTTTAAAATCAATAACGCCATCGTTATAGGCTTTTTCGAATGCACATTGGGTAATGCCATTTTCGAAAAGTACATAAGCGCATTCTAAATTTTTCTCGACACAAGTGGTAGTATAATCGCCGTCATCGTCGATCACATATAATCCTTGTTCGGCAATGGCCTTTAATCCTTTTTCGTTTAAATAAGGTTTTACTTTTTCGAAAACCGTTTCCATTATTTTTAATTCTGCTGCTTCGAGTGGTGCACCGGCATCGCCAGCCACACAACATTCGCCTTTGCATTTATTTAAATTACAAACAAAGTTTTCGGTAATAATTTCTTCCGAAATTAAAGTGTTTTCTATCTGAATCATGTTTAATTTCTTTTAGCCGTTACCGGATATTTTAAGCCGCTATACGATTGCAATTCGAGTATAAGCGAACCTATTAAAATTTCTACTTCGACTTTAACAGGTATGCGATTGGCATCGTTCGTAATCCAAATATACATTTTACTATCTTTTCTAAACACCCGGCCCGGTTGCAGGGTAGGGCTTACTTTAATGCATTCGTATTTACCAGTTTCGGTACTAATGGTTTCTTTTCCGAGGTATTCGATATTAGCAGGATACACCGCTTTATCTAAAAAATAATTCATGTGCACGCTTTCGCCTACACTGATATTTTTTAGATCGAGCGAGCGTGCAAAATAATATAAGGAAATAATATCGAAGGTATTAGCTGGTACATTATAAGTGCCTTTGCTCGCTTGTACTTTATTATCTTCTCTGTCAAAGTTTGCGTAAGAATTTCTTTTGTAATTGCCTTCGCGCACATTTTCGGTAAACTGATAAGGCAATAATGTTTGCTGATCTACATAAGAATCGTAACGATTTTTTACATGCATGAAAAAATCAAAAGAGCCAGTAGTTTTGCCATGGGCGATATAATGAAATGATTTTTCGCCATTGCTTTGCTTTTTTCCTTCTTGTACCTCCAAACTCGCTTCGGCCGCGGTAATGAAGCCATACCTGATTTTATATTTCAACATTTCGCCCGCTTGAAAGGAACCCGTTTTAAAATCGGGTTGCGTGTTTTGCAATTGCGCATGTAAATTTTGTATGCCAAAAAAAACGAGTAAGAAAATAAATCGAAGCGTATTTTTCATGTACGAAATAAACAATTATTGTTTTTTATAGATGGGTACGGTAGAACAAGGTTCGCCATACATAATGCTTTTAGCAATGGGTTGTAAGCGACGGGTAATTTCTACATAAGCTGCAACCGGAAC
Source organism: Sphingobacteriales bacterium (assembly GCA_044349915.1). Lineage (GTDB taxonomy): Bacteria > Bacteroidota > Bacteroidia > Sphingobacteriales > Sphingobacteriaceae > CAIKLP01. Next base: position 2,167 of record JBILIO010000079.1, read on the forward strand.
TGGCAAATCGCCACATCCTTTTACCACTACACGCTCTTCTTGAAATGCAGTCCAGTCAACCTTTTCGAGGGCATCTCTAAATAAAGCATCTTCTAATGCAGCTAAATCTCCGAAGACCATTAAATGGGCAATGGGTGTTAATTTTACAGCCAATAACATATAAGCCCAATTAGGTACGATGGCATCGGCACTGCAAATAATCGCCACATTTTTACCTGCATAAACAGACCAATCATGCGTTTTAATAAATTCGCGAAAATCTTTTTCGCGCAGCATTAATCCTTGAAATAAATTTTCTTTGATATCGTACACCACTCGTTCGCCTGCATGGTAATATTTCCCTAAGTCGAAAGAGATGATTCCGCTTTGGGCAACTTTATTGACGAAGTTTTCTTGGATGTCCATGGGTATAAATTAAAAAAATCTAAAAGAGCTAACAAAATGCTATCTCTTTTAGATTCTAAAATTAATAAAAATTCGACTAGTAAAAGCGAATTCTGTTATCCTTTATATCGGCTTTATTTTTAAGCGCTTCTAATAACTCTTGGTCTACTCTAGATTTAACCATTCCGGCTAATTCCGATTTTTTAGCATTGTAATCTGGTAATTGCATCGCCTCGATAAAATTATCGACTGTAACTACATAAACACCTTTACCACCAACAATTGGTTTAGAGATTTTACCTTTCGCTAAAGAGAATACATTTCCCAAAACTTCTGGCTCGCGTGCAATGCCTGGAATAACAGGGAAGGCAAAGTTAAGACCATTGGCTACTTGTGCCGCTACGCCTGCCTTTTGCGCTATTTGTTGCATATTACTTGCACCCGCTGCTGCTGCGGTTAATTTTTCGCTTAATTGCGCTGCTTTCTTTTCTTGACGAACGGCAGCTTCTAATTCGTTTTTTAAATATTCTTGGGCAATTGTGCCTTTTTCTTTGATTTGCGTCAAATTCGCGAATACATATTTATTACCAATTTCGAATAAAGTAGATACTTCACCTTTTTTGGCTTTGTATGCCCAACGAATCAATTCGCGTGGGTTATCTAAGCCAGCTACAAAACGATCGTTTTCTTTGATGTTTTCTGCTACTCTTTTATTTAATCCGTCTCCTAATTTTAATGCGGTAAATGCCGATGCGTCTTTTACGCCAGCCAATACTTCATTAATTTTTGAATACAAAGCTTGCGAAGTTTGTGAGCTAGGTTCAATCTTACGATCTATTACACCAACTAAAATTTGTTTATCAAAATTCTTTTGATCGGTAATTTGAATTACATGGAAACCGAATTGAGTTCCTACTACGCCCATCTCACCTTTTGTTCCTTTGAAACAAAAATCGCTAAATGGTTTTACCATTTGTTTATTATCGAAATAACCTAAGTCGCCACCTTTATCTTTAGTACCGTCTTCTGAATATTGTTGTGCTAAAGTAGCAAAGTCTGCACCGGCATCAATTAATTTTTTCAAACTATCTGCTTTGGTTTTCATAGCCATTGCATTTTCGTTGGTTGCCTTAATTAAGATATGACGCGCACGAACCGAATCTGGTAAAGATTTAATCGACATTAATTTAGCAATTTTATAAGCGCCACCATCAATGTATGGGCCCATAATATAACCTTGTGGCTTGCTAAACATAACGGTATCTAAAGCACCTGGCAATACACCACGCTTAGTATATTCTGCTGCAAACTTCGTATCTGCATTTAATGCAATGTAAGTAGAATCGCTAGTGGTAGTTTGTAAACCAACTAATTGTTGATCGATTGATTTTTTTACCGCGATGGTATCTTCTGTACTAGGCAATACATCTACATAAATATAATCGAAGCTACGCGCATTTTCTTTTTGTGCGTATTTGTATTTGTGCTCATTATAATATTCAGCCATTTCGCTTTCGCTTACTTTAACCGAATTATCTGGAATGCTTGCATAATCTAACACTACATAAGAAATATTCGCAGTTTTATTTTGCTCGGTAAAGTTTGCTTTTGCAAAAGCAGTTGGCGTGTACATGGCGCCTTTTACTAAATTGAAATATTTTTGACGAATGCGTTCTTCGTTGATTGCTTTTTCGAAAGTCAACCATTGTTTTTTAGTTTCGCCTGTTGGATCTTGTGTATCTAAATTCTTTAAGAAAGTAACTACTTGAGAAGGATCAAACACACCCGTTTGTGGATTTGCAAATGCACGACGCACTTCTGGATGTGGATTTTTTCCTTGAATCATGTCGAAAAGCTCGTCTGCACTCACGCCTACGCCCGATACGGTAATCGATTTTTTCAAAATAATATCTTGTACCATTTGATTCCAAGTTTGGTCTACCAAGTAACCATTCATGGTTGGATTGATATCACCTTGTCCTGAATTCTTTTTATAGGCTTCGGTATTTTCGTCTAACTTAGCTTGAAAAGCTGTGTATTCAATACTTTCGCCGTTTACATTACCAATTTCGTTTTGTCCGTCTCCGAAAATGTTTCTACCCGAAACAATTACATCACCAGCTAAAAATGCAACAATTGCAAAACCGATGATTCCCACCAGCAAGCCGCCTTTGTTACGCATAGTTGTCATTAATCCCATATCGCTTATTCTATTTTATATTTTTATTTTTTTTAAGATGCGCAAGATACCATTTTTTGAAATTATTTCTTAGCAGGAAATTACTTTCTGTCTAAGTTATTGATTCTCATAGCTCTACGTATGTAGAAACGGTACAAAGCAATCAAAGTGGATACGCCAAACAGTATTTTGTCGGCTTTGGTAGAACCCTTGCTACTCAAGAGCATAATGGTGATAAAGAGGCAGATAGTAAAAATTCCAAACCAAATGCCTTCGCTTACTTTAGATTTATTCATTGTTGAGATTAAAAACGCCCCTAATTTTAAAAATTTTATACGAACTGAAATTTTGATTGGCGGTTAAACCTTCTCCATAAATTACTTCGTTTTTGGTTTGTATGCGCACAAATTGATCGGTATAAATTTTGCCGGTTTTTTCATTCCAAATTAATTTTTCGGTATCGAGGCGCTCGCCTTTTTTATTAATCACCACCACACTGTCTCGCACTTCTACCAATCCTTGGTTTTCGTATTTACGACCAAACTTTGCTTGCAAGGTACTTTCTAAAATTAAACCCGGCGAAAAAAATTCGACTTTTAATCCTTTCGGCATTTCGCGATATGGTTTGGCTACTTTATAAAATTTTAATTCTGGACTATTTAATCGCGCACGCACCACAGCCGAATCACTGTAAATAATTTCTACTTCTTTACTCGTTTCTATCGGTAAACTCACTTCGAGACTAGAAATTTTTTCGACTTTTGTTAAATCATTTTCGCATGCTGTAAAAAATACAAGCACGGGAAATGCCAATAAAAACAATACTTTGCAAGGATTAATCATATTGACGCTTCACAAACCATTTATCAGAAAAATTAAATCCTAAATGGAATTTTAAATATTCTTCTTGTACTAAATTATTTGAAGTGGTGCCTAATCTGCCAACTTCTACTGCAAAGTTTACTTTCGAACTCGACTTAGGTAAGGGCAATCCAAATCCCATAGACAAACCAATGGCATTTATTTTTTGTTCGTTGATGGTTAAAAACGATTGCGTGAAATTAATTCCGGCGCGGTATTCAATAGTGGCAAAATAATTACCCACCGCATTGTAATTTGGAATAATGCTACCGCCTAATGCAAGCTGATAAGTATCGTTTAATTTAGGAGTTGGTGCAACACCATATTCTTGAAATTGCGACCATTTACCTTGGTTAACATCTACACCAATTAACCAATTATTTACTTTGCTATAACTTAAACCGAAGGAATGAAAGGCAGGCATAACCATACTTCCAGACTCGTCTGGCGAAATCTGAACGGTATCTACTAATCTTTCGTAACCAGTAGAAGTATAATAATACCTTTCGCTCAATAACGAACGAGTAGCATTGAGTTTAGTTTGTAAGGCTCCCGAATAACCTAAGATAAGGGTATTGCCACCAGCAAATGTTTTGCTGTATTGTAATCCAAATGTACTGTACAAACTACCTACATAAGTAGAATTGGTTTGTCTAATATTATAATAAGATAAAGTATCGGCATACTCATTTGCTTTTATTTTATCGATGCTACCAAACACATAAGAAAGATTGATACCAACCGATAATCCTTTAGCAATTTGCAATGCATGTCCAAAATAAAATTGATTTAAGCCACCTGATCCTTTAAAAATTTGGGTGATGCTATCGCTGGCATTTCTTTTAATTTTTGATTCGTAACCTGTACCCGAGAAAGGCACCAAACCTATACTAGCCGACCATTTCTTGGTAACAGGAAATGCCATTTTCATATAATTTGGCGCAGCATGTTTGCTAATGATATAATCGCTTGCATTGGCAATGCGATCAAATCTTCCGGATACACCAAAATCAAAAGTGGTTAAATTAATCGTGTTATACGAAGCTGGATTTTGTGAATTAATTACATTATCTAATCGAAGTCCATTGTTGATACCTCCCATGGCAATAGACACCACCGTATTGGTTTGTTGCAACTCTCCTAAACCAAATCGAGAATAAGGCGAGCTAGTAATGGTTTGCGCAAATGATTGTATGCTTAGTATAGTAAGTAAAGCAAATGCAAATGTTTTTTTATTGAACATGGTGTTTGAGTATGGCTAATAATCCAATGGCGACCAAATTGGGCTCCACAAAGATGTTATTTTTAAGATGAGGAAACAATAGCGCCGCATCTCCACCACAAGCTATTACTTGTAATGTTGGGTATTTTTTTTGATACGATTCGATAAAGCCATTGATTTCGTGGACCAATCCATAACCTACGCCATTACTCAGCGATTCGTTCGTGTTTTGGCCTATAAAATTGCTTTCGAATTTTTCAAAATGAATTAACGGAAGTTGTGCCGTAAAAGTATGCATGGCTTTGGCACGCATTTGCAAGCCGGGGCTAATGGCACCGCCTAAATAATTTTGTTGCGCGTCGATAAAATCGTAGGTAACACAAGTACCCGCATCAATAATTAAACAATTTTTTTGCGGAAATAATTCGGCAGCAGCGCAAGCACCTGCTAAACGATCGGAACCCAAAGTAGCCGGGCTTTGGTAAGCATTATGAATAGGCAATACGGTATCGACATTTAAAATTATTGTGCGACACATGTTACCAATAAAATGAATTATTTCTTCGTCGAGTGATTTAACGCCTGCAATAATTGCGGCATCAAATTGTTTATGCACTAAGAATAATCCTAATTCGCGGAGTGTTAAATTTTCGGAAGAAAATTGTTCGACACATTCATCCTGATCAAAAAGATAAACTTTTGCAAGTGTATTGCCTTGATCAATGACGAGGCTAAACATTTAAGAATGCATTAAAGTCAGAATAGATTCGAATATTTGCAAACCATCGGTATTGTTGAGTTCTAGGTCTGCAGCGCGTTCTGGATGCGGCATCATGCCAAATACATTTCGGCCAGCATTACATACACCCGCAATATTTTGCAAAGAACCATTTGCATTAGACTCTGGCGTAATGTTGCCGTTTTCGTCGCAGTAATGGAATAATATTTGATCTTTATCTTGCAATAATTTTAAGGTATCGGCATCGGTAAAATAATTTCCTTCGCCATGTGCAATTGGAATTTTTAAAGCGCGGGTTAAATCGATGCTATTGGTAATTAAATTATTTTGGGTAGCCGCTTTGATGTGTACATTTTTGCAAATGAATTTACGAGAGGTATTGTGCAATAAAG
>JBILIO010000137.1:0-5019 GCA_044349915.1 Sphingobacteriales bacterium
TTAAACAAAAATATTACGGCAGATAAATATAAAATTGTAAAAATCGAAAGTGACTTAAATTATATTTTTAAAACTATCATAGCGCCAGTGCTGAAAATCGGAGAAATCGGAGCTGAGTTGGCTGTCTATAAAATATTGTTTGGGAGAGATGCCTATTGCCTCTTTAAAATCTTTACTGAAATGCGCTTGATCGAAATACTTTAAATGATAGGCAACTTGCGTGAGTGATTCTTCGGAAGTTAATGGAAAATCTAAAGCCTTTTTGATACGATGAATTTTGATTAAGTCTTTTGGCGAAATGCCAACATGTTGATTAAAAAGGTTTCGTAGGGTGGTAGGGGTAATATTTAAGACGGAACTAATATCATCTACTTTATACATACTTTCATTAGTAATTAAATGGTGTGCTGCCGAAATTCTTTTATCCATTGCTTCAACAAGCAAATTATCTTTCAAAAATAATTCGATGTTGTTCCTAAATGCTTCGTCATTTTCGCTTTCACATAAATGCTCATAGAGTTTATTTACTTCTTCTTTTTTAAACAAATCAAACAAATCAGTTCCATTAGTTTTATTAGTAGAAAGAAGCGCATCTTTTAAAAACAATTGAAGAACATGCGGATAAAAACCAAATGAAATTTCGCGGTAATTGGGGCTCATTTTTAATAATTGCACTTTATTAATGAGTCCGTAAAGATGAATTTTAGACTGATTTTGCCAACCCTTATCTGTTTTAATATGACAGTCGCCTGCTAAAATAACCGTAATGCCTAATTCTCCATTAGGAACACAGCAGTAAATAAATTCTTTGTTTCCATTAGACAAATCATAAATATCGGTTAAGTATTTAGCCGAGAGCGGTTTTGATTGATGATTGATTAATCGAAAATTCAAATAGGTATGAATTAAAATTGTGGAGAATCTATAAGACGAATCTTGTTAATTAAAGATAGGTATTAAAAAACCGGATTACTCCACTCTTTTTAAATCTAAATCTTGAAAATCGAAGCTAAAGTCAATATTTGGAGAAATACCTTTCATTTTAATCGTTTGTGCTTTACCTGTTTCATCAAAAGTAAACATAGCAAAGGCATCACAATTCATGGCTTGGTATTCCCATTTTATAGCAAAGGTGTTTTCGTTGTACAAAGCCATTGGTCCATTTAACTTTGGAGAACGAATACATTTAATCCATAATTGTTTATTTTTTTCGAATACTGCTACTTTGCCAAACCATTGGTCGGCATAAATTCCTATAAAGTTTTCATTTTTTACTTTTGAATTTTTTATTAATTCAACTTGTTCCCAGGTTTTATTTGTGACACTATCTCCTTCATTTTTATCTTCATTTCTCCAAGCGCATATTTTATCTATCCAAGCATGATCATCTAGTCCCAAATAACTGTCTGCAATGGTGTTGGTAACAGCTGAAAAAAGTCCTTCACCACCATTTTCAGTATTAGTTAAAATCACAATGCCTAAATTTAAATCGGGATACAGGGTTACTTTAGAAAGCATACCAGGTAAGGCGCCAGTATGCGAAACTTTTAATTTTCCATTTGCATCTGATAAAAACCAACCCAAGCCATAACCGTTAAAATGAGAATTGTATCTAGGGTTTAGATTTGTTTCTAATACTGTATGTATGCGCCACATTTCTTGGTGATTTTTTAAAGAGAACAAAGGCGTTTTTAAATCTTTTCCATACATACCTTTATTTAAACGCAGTATCATCCATTTTGACATATCAACCACATTAGATACCATACCACCAGCTGCATCTGCCATTCCAATATCATACTTATCAATTGTTTTGATGCTACCAGATTCGGATGAATGTGGTGAAGCCCAATTGTTTTGATTTTTATATACCTCGCCAACTACTGTATTGTTCATTTGTAAAGGTTCGATGATTCGCTTTTGTACAAACAATTCATAACTCATGCCGCTGGCTCTTGCAATTATTTCTCCGGCCACCATGTATAATAAATTATCGTAATCAAACTGTGTTCGAAAATCCGATACAGGTTTAAAATATTGAAAGCAGCCAATCACATCTTTAATGGTAAAATCCGAACCATCTGGAAAAAACATTAAATCGCCAGCACCTAAACCAAGTCCGCTGCGATGCGTTAATAAATCTTGAATATTAAAATGCTCGGTAACATAATCATCATACATTTTAAATTCAGGAATATGAGTGATTACTTTATCGGTCCATTTTATTTTTCCTTCCTCTTCTAAAATTGCAAGCGCAGTTGCAGTAAAGGCTTTGGTATTAGAAGCGATCTGAAAATTAGTATCGTCATTGACGGCTATTTTAGTATTTACATCGGTTACGCCATAACCTTTTGAATGAAATACTTTTCCATCTTTTACCACGGCAACAGCCACACCCGCAACTTTAAATTTTATCAAGGCATTGGTCACTAAGGAATCAATTTGTGAAGACGAAATTTGTGGAGATGTTATTTGCGCAAAAATGCTAGATGGAACTAAACAAATCAAAAATAAGTATTTTAGCAAGGTTGATTTTTTTTTCATTTTAATATTATTAAGCAAAATTAGTTCCCATTATACCATATACAAGAGATAGGGAATAATGGTTAATATATTAATATTTATGATATTATCGTTATATTTATCAATTCAAAAAATTCAAAACAAAACATGCGTAGCATTATTTCAATTATATTTTTATTCTTTTGTGTCAATTCATTTGCTCAATCTCGAGTTATCAATCAAGAAAAGCTAGATAATAATACTTCAAATACTACATCTCCATTCAACAAATTAGTTTGGGGCGATGAATTCGACGGATATGGATTAGTCAATGGTGCAAATTGGTTTCATCAAACGCAACTACCCAACGGAATTAGTTGGTACAATAGTGAATTGCAACACTACACAAATAGTGCAACTAATTCTTTTCGTAAAAATGGAATTTTAAATATAGTAGCTAAAAGAGAAGCATTTACAGATCAAGGTCAAACAAAACAATTTACTTCTGCCAGATTAAATTCGAAATTTGCTTTTAAATATGGTAGAGTAGAAGTGCGGGCTAAATTACCTACAGGTGCTGGCACATGGCCAGCCATTTGGATGCTCGGAAAAAATATTATTGAACCAGGCGCTTATTGGACTAACAATTACGGAACTATTAATTGGCCTGCATGCGGAGAAATAGATATTATGGAACACTGGGGAAGCAATCAAAATGTAATCTCTAGTGCAGTGCATCATCCTGTAAATGGAAATTTATCGGTCGGAGAATACATTACTAATGCACAAAACAAACCAAATGTTTCTACCGAATTTAATATTTATGGGCTTGAATGGAATGAACAAAGTATTACATTCAGTGTAAATGGAATTAACCATTTAACCTATAATCCAATTATCAAAGATAAATACACTTGGCCTTTTGATGCCGAACAATACCTACTTTTAAATATTGCCATTGAACCAAGAGTAAACTCCAGTTTTGTGCAATCTACCATGGAAATTGATTATGTAAGAGTATATCAACAAAATGTATTGAATATTGCTAACCAATCTAATACGCCCAAATTTAATTTATATCCAAATCCAACAAATGGTTCTGTTTTCATAGAATCTACGCTTACTAGTTCTTCCGTATTTATATTGATGGATGTTAACGGTAAAGTAATTAAACAAGATTCTTTTGTAGGAAATGTGAAAGTAAGTTTAGATGAATTAAACGCAGGGATTTACTTTATCAAAATTAATACTGCAGATAACAGCGTTAATTACAAAGTGGTTAAACAATAGTATAAAATACCAAATTCTATAATGAGTTTGAGTGATGAAAGGCAATTTTTGCTGATCATCATTCAAACTCATTTTTTTTTATATATTTAACATTTTAGGAAATGTATAAAAAATAAAGAAAATGATATCAATATTGCTAATTGAAGACGAAGCTACTGTTGTCAATTTCATTAAAAAGGGTTTAGAAGAGGAGTCCTTTAAGGTATCTGTTGCCCTTAATGGTTTGGACGGGCTTAAAATGGCAGCTGATAACAATTATGATATTATTTTATTAGATATTATGCTTCCAGAAAAAAATGGAATCGAAGTTTGTAAAGAGATTAGAGCAATTGGTATTCAAACACCTATACTTTTTTTAACTGCATTAAATACACCCGACAATATTGCATTGGGTTTAAATTCTGGAGCCGACGACTACCTAGCCAAACCATTTAAGTTTAACGAACTCATAGCGAGAATAAATGCTATATATAGACGGGCAAATACAGATAAACCTTTAGCTCAAGATAATAGAGATACCTACTCTTTATCGAATTTAATTCTCGACGATAAAGCAAAAATAGTAACTAGAAATGGCAAAGAAATTTTGCTTACTGCCACCGAATACCGATTGCTTATTACATTATTAAAAAATAGGGGAAGGGTGCTTTCCAGAACTTACTTATTGGAAAATGTTTGGGATATTAATTTTAATATGGGCACCAATGTAGTAGATGTTTACATAAACTATTTGAGAAAAAAAATTGATGCTAATTTTGAGCCTAAATTAATTCATACTGTTATTGGAATGGGTTATATCTTTAAAGAAGCATGAGTAGTAAAAATAAAATAATGCTATTCTTAGCTTGTTCGATGACGCTACTGTTGCTCATTTTTGGAGGGAGTATATACTATTTTCAAAAAAATTATTCTTATACCGATTTTTATCAAAGATTAGAAACAAGAGTAAGCATTGCAGAAAAATATTATTTAGAACACGATGCAAGTACGGCAAAATCTTTAAAAGAGCTAAGAGAAAAACACTTAGCAAAACTGAATGACGAAAAGGAATACATTATTTTATGCTCGGGTTTAGAAGATTTAAAAGTAATTGCAGCAAAAAGATTGCTACCATACTCTTTTTTGGAATCAGTATATTTAAATACTACAGCAAAATACCAAAACAATAATGTGTTTTATCAGGGTACAAGGTATAATAAACCAAAAGGAACTTATTTGGTGATTGTT
>JBILIO010000080.1:0-7856 GCA_044349915.1 Sphingobacteriales bacterium
TTGATACGGGTATGGGTTTTGAAAGATTAGTGAGAGTTATTCAAGGAAAATCTTCGAATTACGATACCGATATTTTTCAACCATTGATACAGTTTATTGCTACTGAATCTAACATACCATATGGTCAATCTGAAAAAACAGATATTGCCATGCGTGTAATTGCAGATCATATTCGTGCCATTGCATTTTGTATTACCGATGGTCAATTGCCTTCAAATACAGGTGCAGGCTATGTTATCAGAAGAATTCTGAGAAGAGCAGTACGTTATGCCTATACTTATTTAGACATTAAAGAGCCTTTCATTTATCAATTAGTAGCCATTTTAGCAGATCAATTTAAAGGTGTTTTCGATGAAATTGTTACGCAAAAAGAATTTGTTGAAAAAGTAATTATTGAAGAAGAAACAGCTTTCTTAAAAACATTGGCAACCGGTATTCAACGTTTTGATAAATACATTCCAACGAATAATATCATTGATGGTGCATTTGCATTTGAGTTATTTGACACCTTTGGATTTCCAATAGATTTAACCCAATTAATGGCATCCGAAAAAAATTGCACAGTTGATTTGATTGGTTTTAATGAAGCGTTACAAATTCAGAAAACTAGATCAAGAGCTGCTACAGCAATAGATACAGACGATTGGACGGAAGTAAATGCCGAGCTTGCTGCTAATTTTGTAGGCTATGATTTACTCGAATCGCAAACTTCAATCATTAAATACCGTAAAGTTACCGCTAAAAATAAAGTGCAATACCAATTAGTTTTATCTGAAACTCCTTTCTATGCAGAAAGTGGAGGACAGGTAGGAGATGCAGGTTTATTAATAGACCAAACGACCAACAAACAAATTAACATTACGGATACTAAAAAAGAAAATAATTTAATTGTTCATTATTGTGATGAATTGCCCGCGCAATTAAACAGTGTATTTACGGCAAGTGTAAATGTGGACAAAAGAATGTCAACAGAAAACAACCATTCGGCTACCCATCTATTACATGCTGCATTAAAGCAAGTGGTTGGAGTGCATGTGAATCAAAAAGGCTCTTTAGTAAACGAAGATTACCTCAGGTTTGATATTTCCCATTTTGCCAAATTAACGGCAGAAGAAATTCAACAAGTAGAACAAATTGTGAATGATAAAATTAGGTCACAAATTCCTTTAAAAGAAGAACGAAATGTGCCTTATCAAACTGCTTTGACAAGTGGCGTAACCGCTTTGTTTGGAGAAAAGTATGGAGATTTTGTACGCGTAATTACTTTTGATGACCAATATTCAAAAGAACTCTGCGGCGGAACCCATGTTAAAAACACGGCTCAAATAGGGTTATTTAAAATTCTATCTGAAGGCGCTGTTGCAGCTGGAGTAAGGCGAATAGAGGCAATTACAGGCGAAAAAGCATTAGCTTATTATAATGAACAGGTGGAATTAATTACCGCAGTTAAAGAAAAATTGAAAGCACCAATTGATTTAATCAAATCTATTGATCAATTAATAGAGGAAAACGCAAAGCTTAAAAAAGCTTTAGAACATTTTGAGTTGGCAGCTGCAGGTAACATCAAAGAAACATTAAAAAAAGAAATCCAAACAATTAACGGCATTCAGTTTTTAGCAAAACAAGTGAACATTCAAAATGCCGATAGTATTAAAAATATATTATTTGAATTAAGGGCTGAGTTTGCTCCTGCATTTTTATTACTAGGTGCCGAAATAGACGAAAAGCCTCATTTAGCCTTGATCATAGCCGATCAACTAGTGGCCGAAAAAGGTTTTAACGCAGCGCAAATTATTAGAGAATTAGGAAAAGAAATTCAAGGTGGAGGCGGAGGGCAAGCATTTTTTGCAACTGCAGGTGGGAAAAATGTAGCTGGCTTAACGGTTGCTATTGAAAAGGCTTTAAATTTTATTAAGTAAATGGTGGTAAAGTTTATTTTATTTTTAACTCGAATTGCTGCTTATTTCTTTTATCCAGAAAAGGAATTAATTGGCATGAAGCGTCTAGAAACGAATAAACCCTTATTGGTCTGTGCCAATCACGGCAATGCTTTCATTGATGCCATGCTTATTATGGCTTTCTCGAAAAGAAAATATCATGTGTTGGTTCGCTCCGATGTATTTACTGCTAAATGGTCTAATTGGTTATTACAAAAATGGCAATTGATTCCTGTATATCGTTTGCGCGATGGCATTGGTCAATTAGATAAGAACAAAGAGATTTTCGATAAGTGTATCAAAATATTTGAAGACAATGGCGCTATCATTGTTTTTCCAGAAGCCAATTGTTTTTTAGAAAAGAAGTTAAGGAAAATACACAAAGGGTCTGCTAGGCTTGCGTTTCAGGCCGAAGAATCTGCTAATTTTAAATTAGGATTATCGATCGTAGGGGTAGGAATTAATTACGAACGCATGCGCTTATTTGGCGGTAAAATTTGGTTATCTGTTTCTAAACCTTTTGGTATTGCTCATTTAAAAAATAATTATCAATTAGATAAAAACGAGGCATTACTTAATGTTAGCAAGCAAATTGAAGCGGATATAAAAGTGAACATGGTTGAATTAGCGAATGCCAAACAAGAATATTTATGGGAACGCGTTTTGGCTTGGACCAAAACCAGCAAATCTTTTAAATACGCAATGACTGTGGCCGAAAACATTCGTTTAGAAACTGAAGAATTGCAAGATGTTTTAAAATCTGCTGTGCATCAATTCGAAAATAAACTGCGTAAAATTGGAATTAATAGAAGATGGCTTATGCAGCATCAAGCTATTTCGCAAAGTAAATTAGGCTTGTTGGTTTTTTTAAGACTAATTGATTTAGTGTTTTTATTTCCAATTTTTGTTTTAGGCTTATTGTGTCATGCTATTCCATTTTATTTGCCCTTGGCGGTTGCTACAGCCATTTTCAAAAAAGACAGGGAATACGATGCCTCAATTAACATTACAGGTTCGGTGGTATTACTTTTATTTTTATATATTATTTATGCGTTTATTATTTATGCCTATCTACCAAGTATCATATTAGTAGGATTTGCGCTACTTACGCTGTTATTAAGCGGTTTAGTAGCTTTCCATTATAGAAGGAATTGGATTGCATTAAAATCTGCAATTAATTATTGGAAACTAAAGAAGATTGAAAAAACAGAATTGACCGCGCAGTTAAATTTAATTGCAGAAGAATTAGCTCAATTTTAAAATTATTATACCGAATTAAATGGAAGAATTTGAATTAGTTGTTGGTTTAGAAATTCACGCACAATTATCCACTAAAAGTAAGGCTTATGCGTCTGATTCTGCTGGTTTTGGCGATGATCCAAATACCAATATCAGTGTAATTACTTTGGGTCATCCGGGTACTTTACCTAAAGCAAATGCGCAAGTAATTGATTTTGCAATTAAGATGGGATTAGCCACCAATTGTACTATTCGTTTAGAAAATCAATATGCAAGAAAAAATTATTTCTATGCAGATTTACCTAAAGGCTATCAAATTACACAAGACACAACCCCCATTTGTACCAATGGTTTTGTAGATGTTAAATTAAAAGACGGAACTATAAGTAGGATAGGCATTACTAGAATCCACATGGAAGAAGATGCTGGAAAAAGCATTCACGACCAAGATTATAGAGACACTTTAATTGATTTAAATAGAGCTGGTGTGCCTTTAATCGAGATTGTTTCTGAGCCCGATATTAGGAGTTCGGAACAAGCAGGAGCATACCTTACAGAGCTTCGTAAGGTATTAAGGTATTTAGAAATTTGTGATGGTAATATGGAAGAAGGCAGTATGCGTTGCGATGCCAATATTTCTGTCAGGAAAAAAGGAGCAAGCGAATTTGGTAATCGTTGTGAAGTTAAAAATTTAAATTCTATTCGAAATGTTCAACGTGCTATTGAATACGAATTTCAACGCCAGGTAGAACTGGTAAAAGCCGGAGAACATATAGACCAAAACACACTTAATTTTGATGCAGCAACAGGTAAAACAAGCGTGCTAAGATCAAAAGAAATGGCCAATGATTACCGTTATTTTCCGGAGCCAGATTTACCACCAGTAGTACTCACTAATGAGTACATTCAAGCCATTGAGCGCGATATGCCTGCGCTTCCAGAACAATTGTTTAAAAGGTTTACGACCGAATACCAATTAACGGCTTACGATGCGAATGTGCTGTTAGATCAAAAAGAATTAGCGCAGTATTTTATGGAATTGGGAACGCATTGTGCTAATTATAAATTAGCCGCAAACTGGATTATGGGTGCAGTAAAATCATACCTCAATGAACAAGCCATTGGTATTACAGAATTTCCAATTCCACCAATACAGATTGCAGCAATCATTCAATTGATTGAAACAAATAAAATTAATAATACCAGTGCAACGCAGATTTTATTCCCAGCATTAATTAATAATCCTAGTACAAATGTTGCCGAATTAGCCCAATCATTAAATATCATTATTAATACTTCTGATGAAGACATGATGGCGTTTGTAAACGAAGTATTGGCTAAATATCCAGATAAGGTAGCAGAATACAAATCCGGTAAAAAAGGACTATTGGGCTTGTTTATGGGCGAAGTAATGAAATTAGCTAAGGGTAAATTAGACCCAAAAGAAGCAAACAAATTAGTAGTAGCAGCATTAGAAAAATAAGCAATGAAAAAAATCAATATTGGTATTATTCTATTTATCCTTTTTGTTTTTCAATCATGTTCGGAAAACAATGGCTTTAAAATAAAAGGTAAAGTTACTGGCGGAACAATTAATAAAGTAATCCTCGAAAAAATTGAAGGACAAGTAATCGAATTAGATTCGGCAGAAATTTCGAGCAATGGGGAATTTGAAATTTATGGTAATGCCGACGAAAAAGCAATTTATCGTTTAAACTTTGAAGGTAAAAAAGCTATTGATTTAGTCTTAGATAATACTTCGGATGTAGAAGTTAATTTTGATGCAACAGGACCCATGGCAGCCTATGAAATAAAGGGTTCTCCGCTTTCTTTGCAATTAAAAGAAGTGAACGATATATTATATCAAACTTTCCAAAAAGTCAATGCTTTACAGCAGCAATACGCACAATCTGTTAACGATCCTAATATTGCACAAATTCAAAAAAAATTAGAACTAGCTTATTTCGAAATATTGAATTCTCAAGTTCAATTGATTCAAAATTATGTAAAATCACATCCAGATTTCTTAGTTAAATTATATGCATTATCTTATTTGAATGCAGAGGAGAACTACAATTTCATAGATCAAGTATTTAAAGAAAATGCGATTGCAATTGATAGTTTTAAATATGCACAGCAATTTTATGCGAGATTTTCTGAAATTAAAATGCTCAATATTGGGGAAATAGCGCCAGAAATTAATTTACCAAATCCCAAAGGAGAACTCATCGCGCTATCATCTTTAAAAGGACAAGTGGTCTTACTAGATTTTTGGGCATCTTGGTGTGGCCCTTGCCGAAAAGAAAATCCTAATAATGTTTTATTGTACAATAAATACCACGCAAAAGGATTTACCATTTATGGCGTTTCTTTAGATAAAAATAAAGAAGACTGGGAAAAAGCAATCATGGATGACGGCTTAACTTGGAACCAGGTGTCGGATTTAAAGTATTGGGCTTCTGATGCAGCTAAATTATACAAAGTGGAGGCCATACCATTTACCATTTTGCTAGACAAAGAAGGTAGAATAGTGGCAAAAAATTTAAGAGGTGCCGAATTAGCAGCTAAAGTTCAACAGCTAATTAAATAGCTTATGCACTTTTATATTAGCTATAGTTTACAATTATTTAACATTAAATTAACTAAGTAGTGTTTTGACAAGCTTACATTTGGTAAAATATTATATATGAGTAATGTAAAACAGAAAATTCTGATTGTAGACGACGAACCTGATATCTTAGAGTTAATCGCCTACAATTTAAATAAAGAAGGCTATTTGTTCATTACAGCATCAAATGGATTGGAAGCCATTCAAATGGCTAAAAAACACCTTCCCGATTTAATTTTACTCGACATCATGATGCCTAAATTGGATGGTATCGAAACATGTCGTCAACTAAGAGCCATGCCTGAGTTTAAAAATACTTATATGGTGTTTTTAACGGCAAGGAGCGAAGAGTATTCGGAAATTTCTGGATTCAATGTGGGAGCCGACGATTATATCGCAAAGCCTATTAAACCGCGTGCTTTAATTAGTAGAATCAATGCTATTTTAAGACGTAATACAGTGGCTGATATAGCTGTTTCTTTGAAATTAGAAATTGGAGATTTAGTGATTAATAGAGAAGCTTATTTAGTTTTTCAAAATGGGAATAAAATTACCTTAGCTAAAAAAGAATTCGAATTACTTTATCTATTAGCATCTAAACCAGGAAAGGTTTTTACCAGAGAAGGCATCTTAAATAGTATTTGGGAAGAATCTGTGGTGGTCACTAACCGTACCATTGATGTTCATATTCGTAAAATCAGAGAAAAATTAGGTGATCATTATGTTACCACCGTTAAAGGAGTTGGATATAAATTCGAAATTTAATTGTAATTTTATTGAATGAATAAAAACCCAACGCCCCGAAGTATCGCATTTTACACAGCCCTAGCGGTTACTTTTTTTGTTGGTTTATTCGTTTATTTTTCTGGTTTAAATATCATTGCCATCAGTTCTATTTTGGCATTCACTTTTGCGACTACCTTTATTTTATTTATTTATGCAATTGAAGTTTTTATTTACCGAAAAATAAAATTGGTTTATAAAAACATTCATAATCTTAAATTAAAAAAAGTAGGTCCTCGTTTTCCCGAATTCCAATCTTCGGATCCAATCACAGATGTAGAAAATGAAGTCCGTAATTGGGCCGAAGCAAAGTTTACCGAAATTGAACAATTGCGAGAAATGGAACAGTATCGAAAAGAATTTTTGGGTAATGTTTCGCATGAGTTAAAAACTCCTATTTTCAATATACAAGGTTATATTAATACCCTGATAGATGGTGCTATTGACGACCCTGTAGTAGCAGTACCTTTTTTAAAGAAAGCGGCTAAGAGTACCGACCGTATTGCAACACTGGTAGACGAGTTAGAAGCCATCACCCAATTAGAATCAGGATTTTTAACCATGGAAATGGAACCTTTCGATATTCACGAATTAATCCATGATATTTTTGATTCTTTGGCTTCGAGAGCTGCTAAAAGAAATATCACTTTAAAATTCAAAGATGGTTGTGACGTGCCATTTATGGTCGAAGCAGATAAAGATCGAATTCGTCAAGTAGTGATTAATTTAATTGTCAATTCCATTAAATATGGTAACGATAATGGAACTACGCAAGTAGGTATCTATGACATGGATAAAAATGCCTTAATTGATGTGGCCGATGATGGTATTGGAATTGCTGAAGAACATATTCCTAGGTTATTTGAAAGGTTTTACCGCGTTGATAAAAGTCGTTCGAGAGAAGGTGGCGGAACTGGTTTAGGATTAAGTATTGTTAAACATATCATCGAGGCGCATAACCAAACAATCAATGCAAGAAGCACGATGAATGTTGGAACTACCTTAAGCTTTACGCTTAAAAAGCCATAAAACATTATTATTTTTTAGCTTTAGGCTAATTAGCCTATCTTCGTGCTATGAAATTTCCGCATTTTAAAGACCTCATTTTATTCGAGGATGATCATGTGATAGTGATCAATAAACCTGCTTTTATAAGTACACTCGACGATCGTTCTGGCGATACCATTACCATTATTAGAATGGCTAAACAATATTTGCCAGATGCACAGGTTTGCCATCGTTTAGATAGAGAAACCTCTGGGGCATTAGTAATTGCAAAAGATGCAGAA
>JBILIO010000081.1:0-7819 GCA_044349915.1 Sphingobacteriales bacterium
ACAAGGAGAAATTATTTCTTACGACATCGAAACCCAATGTAGATCGGTGTTTAACAATGTGAAATTAATTTTAGAAGAAGCGGGTTCTTCTTGGGAAAACTTGGTAGATGTAACGGTTTATTTAACAAATATGAAAGCTGATTTCAAAAAATACAACGAAATATATGCCGAATATTTTGCTAGTAATTTACCCTGCAGAACTACCTGTGAAATTAATTGCTTGCCAACGCCCATTGCCATTGAATTAAAGTGTATTGCAACTATCGAATAAATGAATAGCTATGAAGTGGAAGGTATTGGAACCATTGTTTACCATGAATATGGTGAGGGTGAACAATACCTTTTTGCATTTCATGGTTATGGCATGAATGGTAAACAATTTCAAAATTTACCCTCGTATTTATTAAAAAAATACAAAGTGATTGGCATTAATTTATTCTTTCACGAAGGCAGCGAAATTAAACCTTATAGTCTTCAAAAAATTCAACAAGGACTCGCTAAAAAGGATATAACTAAGCTTATAGAGCCATTTCTAGCAAAATATGAGATCCAAGATTTTGCCATTGCAGGTTATTCAATTGGTAGTAATTTTGCCCTTACTTTATTAGAATATTATGCCGTTCGAATTAAGCAGATTTACTTATTTGCACCCGATGGCATCGAGCCCAATGCTTTTTTAAGAAATATTTCTTCGAATCGATTTGGGAATTATCTTTTTTATCAAATTGCCTACCATCAAAGTTTATTACCTTTTATTTTGAAATTAAGTAATCAAATACATTTTTTGAACGACGAATTGTATGGTATTGCCATTGCCGAAGTAGATACTTTGGAAAAAAGAAAAGCAGTGTATAATTGCATGACATATCAAAAAAATATTGTTCCAGATATTATTGAAGTAGAAAACAATATTCGAAAATATGAGATACCAGTAGTGATGGTATATGGTAAAAAAGATGGTTTATTTCCTTTGCAAACAGGGTCTCATTTTTTAGTAGATTACCCTCTTAAAACCACGTATAACTTAGATTTTGGTCATTTTATGATTATTCCTGCATTAGACGAAGCCTTAACCAAACAAGCATGATGCTAGCCAAAAGAAACGTATTTATTTCTAGAATTTTTGCTATTGTTTTGAAAAAAATTTTAGCAAAAAGATTTAATAATATTATAGTTGATGAAATTCCTATTCGCAAAGACCATTCGATTTTATTATTGTGCAATCATTTTTCGTGGTGGGATGGTTTTTTAGCAGGACATTTAATAGATAGTTATTTCCATAAAAATTTTCATATCATGATGCAAGAAGATCATATTGAAAAAAGAAAATGGCTACGCTATTTGGGTGGATTCTCTATCAAAAAATCATCTCGAGAAAGTTTAAAAAGTTTGCAATATGCAGCAGAATTATTGAATGATTCGCAAAATTCGGTGGTCTTATTTCCACAAGGTACCCTCAATTCAATGCATTGCGAGCAAATAGATTTAGCCAAAGGCTACGAATACTTGATTAAAAATATCAAAGGAAATTGTCAAGTAATTTTTGCCGCAAATGTGGTAGATTATTTTGAATCTTTTAAACCCACTGTCCACATGAGTTTATTAGATTGTGGTACAAATCATAACATCGATTTCGAAAAATTACCATCGCTTATTAACGCGCATTATACGGCAGCGAAAAAGAAACAAATCAGATTAAGTTAATCTCGGTCTCTTAAAAATGGGTATTGTCTGCGCAATAATTGTAAGTGCGATTTACTCAAATCTATATTTTCTATACTGGCTTCATCTGTAAAATACAATTCATCGCCATGTGGGTCGAATATAGCCGAATGCCCGTTATGCTCAATTTCATTGGCATCTAAGCCCACGCGATTACAAGCAACAACATAACATTGGTTTTCTATTGCTCGTGCTTTTAATAAAGCATCCCAATGTGTAATTCTTTTACTTGGCCAATTCGCCACTACTAATAATACATCGTAATCTGTGGTGTTTCTGCACCAAGTAGGAAATCTTAAATCGTAACAAACAATGGGTTTTATTTTCCAACCTAGGTATTCGATGAGGCAATGTTGCACACCAGCAGAATAATTTTTAGGTTCGTCGGCCATGCCGAACAAATGTTTTTTATCATAATTAATGCAAATGCCATCGGGCTGCATCCAAATAAATCGATTAAAATATTGGTTGTTTTCTTTGATAATTAAACTACCTGCAATCACTGCATTTTTTGCTGATGCTAAATCGCGCATCCAATTAATGGTTTCGCCATTCATCTCTTCGGCAAACTCGGCTGCTTGCATGGTAAAACCAGTATTAAACATTTCTGGTAAAACAAAAATATGGGTGTTTTCGGTAAATTTATTGATCTTTTCGGCAAACATTTTCCGATTTTTCAACTTATCTTCCCAGTATAAATTACTTTGAATAATTGTTACCTTTAATTGATCCATAACTCAAAATTATGATATTTAAAACAAAAGAAACCAAACTATTCATCATTTTAGCTAGTTTTTTTATTGCCAATGCCATCATTGCAGAATTTATTGGGGTAAAAATATTTTCGGTAGAAGGAACCTTAGGAATTAATCCCTTAGATATTAATTTATTTGGCATTGAACATTTATCCTTAAACATGTCGGCGGGCGTACTAAATTGGCCTATCGTATTTATCATGACCGATTTAATCAACGAATATTTTGGTAAAAAAGGAGTAAAGACGCTTTCTTATATAGCGGTAATCATGATAGCTTATGGCTTTTTAACCGTTTATTCATCTATTCAATTAGTACCAGCTAATTTTTGGATCAGTAAACAATTAAGCAATGGCATGTTAATAGATATGAATTTGGCTTATAACTCGGTACTAGGTCAAGGCTTATGGATTATTATCGGTTCCATTACCGCTTTTTTATTGGGTCAAATTATTGATGTGACTATTTTTCATTGGATTAAAAGCAAAACCGGCGAAAAGGGTTTATGGTTAAGAGCCACAGGATCTACTATTATTTCTCAATTGGTAGATAGCTTTGTAGTGATATTTATTGCCTTTTATATAGGCGGAAATTGGACTTTAACACAAATTTTTGCAGTAGGATTGGTAGGATATATTTACAAATTTATAGTGGCTATTTGTATGACGCCCATTTTATACCTGGTTCATAAAATCATTGATGCTTATTTAGGAAAAGAATTGTCTCATAAACTCATCAAAGAAGCGCAGCAACAATAATTCGAGACTTATCCACAGCTTGTTTATTAAATTAAAATACAAGCTACTGCTATAATGCTATATTTGCATTACAATGGTTTCCGACTTGTTCGGAATTAAAAGGGAATTTGGTGTAAATCCAAAACAGACCCGCTGCTGTAAGCTCTATCGTTTAACATTCAATCTAAGCCACTAAGTAATTGGGAAGGCGAATGTTAAGGAGTAAGTCAGAAGACCTGCCTTGTACTATATAATCACAGCTTTCGGGGATAGAAGCAGGAGATTTAATTCGCGTTTGTTGTAAACGGTTTTTCGTCTTTTTATTTTCCGTCCTTTTGAGCTTATAATTTTTAAGCAACATGAAATATTTGTTAGGGGCAATTTGTATTTTTTTCACATTTAATCATGCTTGGGCAGTTCATTGCACCGACACAGTAAATGTGAATCAGGTATTGGTTGTATATAAACCTATCAGCACAAAAAATGCCAATGCTTTTTTTGTGAACTATTTAAAATCAAATTACAACGATCTTGCTTTAAGCGAATATTTAACAAAAGCCAGTACTTTAACATTCAAAAATTATGGGGCCGGCGGTTCGAGTACCATTAGTTTTAGAGGAACAAATGCAAGTCATACCAAAGTACTTTGGAACGGCTTGAGTATTGGTTCTTCTATGTTAGGATTATTAGATTTTTCAACCATACCGAGTAACAGTTCCGATTTAATTGAAATACAATATGGTGGGGCAACTGCAGCCTATGGAACCGCCGCCATGGGAGGCGTTATATTATTAAATACCAATAACCCTTTTACTAATAAAAATACAATCATATCTTTTTCGCAAACCTTCAGTAGTATTGATGCCATGAGCAGTCAAGTTTATCTAAAGTTTGGCAAGAAAAAAATTCGTTCTTTGTTAACCCTCAATTATCAAAACAATCAAAATAATTATTCTTTTAAAAATTACACCCAATTTAATTCGCCTACACAAAATCAAATCAATGCCGAAACAAAATCTGGCGGCATTATTCATCAGTTATACTATCAAGTAAATTCGAATGCACAATTTAGTTTACATACTTGGTATCAAGAAAGTGATCGCAATATTGGACCGCCTATATTTAACAGAAACCAAACGGCTTACCAATTAGATCATTCCATTCGAAATATTGCCAGCTATTCTACTATAAAAAACAGTTTACATCGATTTAAATGGTCTTTGGGGCATAATAGAGAATATATTCGCTATGTCAATAGGGTAAAAGTGGGAAGCAATAACCTCGAATTGTTGAATTCGAAAAGTACATTTGATGCCCTAAATTTTGAATTTAATTATGCGAAAAACCTCGAGCATAGAAACGAAAGCTGGAGTATTTCGAGTGTTTATGAAGGAGCGTCTATAGCCGATTATGGAAAGTTTCAATATCGATTCAGAAATGCCCTAGCATTAAACGAAGAATTTTTATTCAAAAGAAATTGGACTTTAGATTTTATCAATCGATTGGAACGTGCTTTAAACAAAAATTTATTCGCTTCGCAAATGGCGTTCAATAAAAAAAATCTATTACAAAAAGATATCACTTTACGCTTTGGTATTGGGAAAAACTACAATTTGCCTACCCTAAACGATTTGTATTGGCAACCCGGTGGAAACCCCAATCTATTAGCCGAGCAGGGTTTGGAAGCAAATGTCAATTTAAAATACCAGCATAAATCTGCTAGCATTAGTTTAAATGCATATGACGGCATCATTAATCATTGGATTTTATGGCAACCTGCGGCCATCGAAAATGGAACCTGGACACCGCAAAATTTAAGACAAGTTCATCTGTATGGATTAGAATTGATGGCTAATATTACCCATCAAATTGGAAGCTATCATTTTCAAGCCAATTATAATTTTTCGATCAACCATGCCATCAATAATAAAGCCATGAGTTTAAATGATCAAAGTGTGGGTAAACAATTAATTTATGTACCCATTAATAAAAGTAATTTAATGTTGCAGGTAAATCACCGCAGTACCTGGCTACAATATGGCTTCCTATACAATGGCTTTAGGTATACTAGCTCGGATAATAAACAATTTTTACCTGCTTATTTATTACATGATTTTGCATTGGGCCATTTATTTTTTCATCAAGAAAAACAGTATCGAATATTATTTAGAATAGAAAACATCCTGAACAAAACAGTAGAATCAATCCCCTTCAGACCATTACCAGGAAGGGTATACAGCATTAACCTTCAATTAAATTTAAACAAATAAACACATGAAAAATAAAATAATTTATTTAGCTCTTTTAGCTTTGACTTTACAAGCTTGTACAGAAGAACCACCTATTCCTACACCCATCGATCCAAATTTAGCATTTGATAAAGGAGTGTTTATTATTAACGAAGGCAATTTTGGAGTGGGCAATGCCAGCATCGATTTTTACCAAAGAGATTCGAACCGATTAATTAAAAATGTATTCGAAACAGTGAATGGCAGGCCGCTTGGAGATGTGGCTCAAGCCATGACTATTTTTAAAAACAAAGGTTATATTGTATTAAATGGTTCGGCTAAAGTAGAAGTAATAGATGCCAAAACTTTTAAATCGGAAGCGAGTATCAATGGATTTTCTTCGCCAAGATGTTTTATAGGTATTGATGAAAACCGTGGTTTTGTAGCAGACTGGATAAGCAATACGGTAAAAGAAATCAACTTACAAACTAATACGATTGTGGCTAGTATAGCAGTAGGAACAGGCCCCGAAGCTTTATTATTGGTAGATAGTTTTTTATATGTAGCTAATTCTGGCGGATATAGTAATGATAGTACGGTTAGTATCATCAATATCAATACGAATCAAATTATTAAACAAATTGTGGTAGGCGATGCGCCCATTGCTTTTGCCTTAGATGCCAATAAAGAGCTATGGGTATTGTGCCGTGGCGATTACAAAGATTTTGCAATTAAAGAAGATGATACCAAAGGTGCTTTGGTTAAAATAAATACAACTACGCAAAGTGTCATTTCTAAAATTAGTATTGGCGAGCAAGGCGATCATCCAGATAAAATGGCGATGAGTAACGATAAGCAAAATGTCTTTATCAATACGGGTATAAATGGTGCAAATAAAGGAATTTATAAATTGGGAATTAATGAAAGTGCTTTGCCTTTGAATCCCTTTGTAGCTGGCTATTTTTATGGTATTGGAATAGATCCATTAGACGATAAAATTTATGCAGCAGATCCTGTAGATTATAGTCAAGATGGAATTATGTGGAGGTACAATAGCAATACAGGAACACGCATAGATTCAATAAGAGTAGGTAAAGTTCCGAATGGCATTCACCTTCAATAATTAGCTAAATTGTTAAGCATAAAAAAAGACCAAATAAATATTTGGTCTTTTTTTTTTTTTGACATATTTTTAAAGATTATTTTGCAATAACCAAGTTTGTTTTTTTGATGATTGCATAAGAACTAAACAACAAAGAACTGAAAAATAAATCTCCAGTTAAAGTATTCGGGAAAAATGGAATGGCTGCTTCGAAACAAGTCATTAAACCGATGGCATTTTTAGTATACATAGCTTGAGAAGCCCAAACAGCAAAATTGCTAATCACAAAGAAAATTACCGATGCAGATATTGATCCAACAATAACTGGCATAGGGCCTTTTTTATTTCTTAATAGTAAACCCATAGCTGCAATAGCTAAAAAAGCAGTATAAACCGCTAAATCAAATCCATTAGGAATAAATAAGTCGGAAACTAGCATCGCCATGATAGGCACAATTAAAGCTAATTTTTTATTAGAAAGCGTTGCAGCACCAAATAAAGCCATACCGCCAATAGCAGTAAAATTAGGCGGATGTGGTAAAAAACGAGTTGCTGCAGCTATTGCTACCATTAAAGAAACCGTGATGATTTCGTTTTTAGATGTATTCGAGGTCATAGTAAAATTCAATAAGATTCAAAAATAATCAAATATGGTGTTTCGCACTAAATAATTTATTCACAAACGGGGGTAATTATTGACAAACAAATTTTTAGACCCTATTTTTTGCTGTTTTTCATGAGATCTTTTAATATCTATTATTCAAGCAGTTGATAATAAAGTATTTATAACTGATTTTGTGATTTATTTTGATTTTATGTGGAAAAACCTGTGGAAATTTAATTTTTTTCTTTGATTGCTTTATCAATTAGCAAGATTTTTAAAAATGTGGAAATGTGAATTAAAAATAAATCGCGGTTTTTAGCTTCATAACCTTGTTTTTATTTTAGCCATCATTTCATAACAATTTGACAACATGACAAGTATCATTTTTTTAATGGTAGAAATATATATTTGAAGTAGCAGATTAAGATTGGCAAATGTGGGGTGGTGAATATGCTAGCTAGCAAATTTTGATAGCCAGATTAGGGGTGGTGAATGTGCTAGTAAATGGAAGGTGATGGAGGTATTGTTTTTCTTTCTGTTTTTTTTGATGGGTGATTTTTAGAAATTTTTTTTAATAAATGGTTAATTTTTTTAGCAAAATAAAAATAGATAAAACGAAAAACAGAAAATAAATTATTAATAAAAAGTATGATAAACTTAAACAAGAAAAT
>JBILIO010000082.1:0-7806 GCA_044349915.1 Sphingobacteriales bacterium
TGGTTATTTTTAAATACTCATTGGCAATAGCACCGCTATAGGTGCAGGTAAATCTATTTTCATCAGCAATAATTTCTTTGTCTCTAATATTAACATAGGTAAAATTGAGGTCATCGTTGCTAATTTTAATATATTCTAAGGTTTTTTTGTTAATAATATTAGTAAAGCGCGAATAGATTACTAAAACATAGTCATTTAAATATACTTCTGTTGGGTCTTTGATGTTTTTGAAATCAGCGTTGATGTTTTCGAACTTCGTCCATACACGGCTAGCCATATTTAATTTATAGATGTGTTCGTCGTATATATCGGGTTCCATATTGTTTCCAGATTTTTTATTACTGAAACAATAAATGAGTTCTCCTTTTTGAAGGTAAGTACCCCTAATAAAAGGTGGTTTTTCGCCGGTGGTGGGTACAAAATCCCATTCTTTGGTCTTGAAACTAAATTTTTCTAAATTATTATTTGTCTCAAAAAAACCATAGCCACCTAATAAAAAAATGTCGTTTTTATATACAATTAAGTTTCTTCTAAAATTATGACCATGGTAAGGGGAGTGGTCTTTACGAATGGCTTCTCCATTTTTTAAATGATATATATAATGAAAGCCAGATGGATTGTAGAAAGTATCCTTGTTGATGATACAGCTAAGTACATCTCCGCAAGATTCATAATAATAAGTATTGCCTTTGTCTGAATCTAAAAAGTTGTTGATTTGAGCGGCAATCGTATTTTTTTGGTTTGATGTTAGTATTGATGCATTTAAAGAAAAGCTCAGACTCGTAAAAATAAAAACTAACCAAATTCTCTTTGACATAAAATTATATTTCAATCTTTCGCTAAAATACCAATTCATTAAGCTTTAAAAAATACCACATGTGCCGTATTTTCAATTAAATTGACTCAAAATAGCATTATTATAGCTAATCGTCACAATAATTTAAGTTGTTGTATTTTTTGTCACATTAAGTTATGTTTTTTTTCAATGAAATTGCTAGATCTCAGCAAATGGATATAAATGGATTTATTAATAAATCTTTATGCTTTCCAAACGGCATACGAATCTTTTGTTTCAAATAAGGTTAATTGATGTAAATGGCAATTTTTTGGCCATTTACCTTGAAGCGTTTTTTGAATATATATCAAGATATTTTCGGCAGTTGGTTCCATCTCCCAAATAATTAAATTTTCGCTTGAGGCTAAGGCTTCATTTTTACTTAAATAACTTTTAGATAATAGTAGGTGGTGATCGAATGCATCTATAATATGGTTTTTTACAATATTTTTGATGTCTTTAAAATCGATGGCTAAACCAATACCTTCTATATATTCGTTACTTTGATTGCCAGAATTAACTTGTACATGTAATTCGTAAGAATGCCCATGTATATTTTTACAAGCGCCAGGATAACCATCAATGGCATGAGCCATTTCAAAATGAAAAATTTTTGTCAGTTGTATCATCTTATATTTTTAGGTATGAACAGGTTTTAATTTGGCAGTAAAATGTCTCAACAGCTCCGATTCTTCGACAATTCTTAAGCCTTTTATCTGCCAATTGTTTTTTTATTTAACCTAAAAATGCCTCCATTCACAAGAAAAAAATATGATATAAATCATATCTTGCATATATTAAATAAACGCATATGAGTACCCCAATTTGTCTCGAAAACGAATTTTTAAAAGTTAGCCTCCATGCTATAGGTGCCGAATTGCATTCGGTTGTTAATAAAGCCAATAATTTAGAATATATGTGGCAAGCCGAGCCTACTGTGTGGGCAAGGCATTCGCCTGTTTTGTTTCCAATAGTAGGGCGATTAAAAGACGACACCTATAATTATAATGGCGAAGAATTTAAAATGGGACAACATGGTTTTGCGCGCAATAAAGCATTTCAGGTAATTGCGCAAACGCCAACTATGGTTAGTTTTCAACTTACCGAAGACGAAGAAACTTTAAGTATTTATCCTTTTAGATTTAGTTTAACATTAAGTTATATTTTAAACGAACAAGAATTAACCCTTCAATACGAAGTTAAAAACACAGATACCAAAGCAATTTATTTTTCTTTAGGTGCACACCCTGGATTTCGTTTGCCATTATTTGATAAGGAGCTATACGAAGATTATTTTATTTCCTTTAACCAAACAGAAACTGCCGAAAGTTATTTAATAGATGGGGGCTTAATTTCGAATCAAACTAAAGCAGTTTTTACTAATCCCAATCAATTAAATTTAAATAAAGAACTCTTTTTACAAGATGCATTGGTATTTAAAAATTTGCATGCTAACACACTTACTTTACGCAGTAAAAATCATGTACATGGTCTTAGCTTAACAGCAAATCATTTTCCGTTTTATGGAATTTGGGCACAAAAAAATGCAGATTTTGTTTGCCTGGAACCTTGGTGTGGTATAGCCGACCCCGTTTCGGGTCAATCTAGTATTACGCAAAAAGAAGGAATTAATTGCTTAGCAGTATCAGAAAATTTTGTTCGCATGCTTTTGTTCCATTTTTTCTAAGCCGGCTTGTTTGTCATTCATTTCTTTTTCTAAATCACTCAATACAATATCTAAAGAAACCACCGATAAATGTATTTCTCTGAGCGATAAATAAAGCGAAATCAGCATTAAGATTAAACTCAAACCAAAAGCAATATGTGCCGCGTTGTTATATTGGTAAAATAAAAAGAACATACAAACAATTGCGGTGAACATACAAAGCACACCCGAACCTTGCATCAAACGAATTAATTTTACGCGCCTGCGCAGGTTATGTAATTGATATAAAATTTGATCTTGGTGTTCTTTTTCCCACAAATCGCGTAAGCTTCTGATGCGACTGGCAATAATATTAAATCGGTTGGTATATGCCAATAATAACAAAGACATAGCCGGAAATAATAGGGCAGGTGTGTTAATTGATAGTTCCATAAACAAATCCTTTAAATTATTGTTAAAATTAAAGAAAATGATTGATTCATTGTTTTAAAATTGATTTCAATTAATTAAGTTTGTGACACAAATACCTAATCTATTTTAAAATGTCAAATACGGCGGAAATCACCCTAGATGGAAAAACTTTCTCTTTCCCAGTTGTAACTGGAACAGAAGGCGAAAAAGCAATCGATATCACTAAATTAAGAGACGAAACTGGATATATAACCTTAGATACAGGTTATAAAAATACCGGAGCTACTAAAAGTGCCATTACCTTTTTAGATGGGGAGCTAGGTGTTTTAAAATACAGAGGTTATCCAATCGAACAATTAGCAGAAAAGTCAACTTTTATAGAAGTGGCTTTTTTATTAATTTATGGTGAGTTACCTACCATAAAGCAACTAGATGCATTTTCTTACGAAATGAGTCGCCATACTTTGATTCACGAAGACATGAAAAAGTTTTTTGATGGTTATCCATCAAAAGCTCATCCAATGGGGCAGTTGGTATCATTGGTTTGTTCTTTGTCTTCATTTTATCCAGAATCTTTAGAACCCAATCCAAGTAAAGAAGACATTGATTTAACAATCATGAAATTGTTAGCTAAAATGAGCACTATTGTTTCTTGGATTCATAAAAAATCTTTAGGTCATCCGTTAATTTACCCACAAAATAAATTAGACTATATATCTAATTTCTTAAACATGACATTAGGTTACAGAACCGAAGAGTATATAATTGATCCTGTGGTGGTTGATGCAATGAATAAATTATTGATTCTTCATGCAGACCACGAGCAAAATTGTTCTACTTCTACAGTTCGTATTGTAGGTTCTTCAGACGCAAACTTATATGCATCGGTAGCATCAGGTATTTCGGCACTTTGGGGCCCTTTACATGGTGGTGCGAACCAAGCAGTAATTGAAATGTTAGAAGCCATCAAAGCAGATGGTGGCGATGCCGATAAATGGTTAGCTAAAGCAAAAGATAAAAACGATCCATTCCGTTTAATGGGATTTGGTCACAGAGTATATAAAAACTTTGATCCACGCGCAACTATTATTAAAGAGGCATGTGATAATGTATTAAATAAATTAGGTGTAAACGATCCAATTTTAGATATCGCTAAAAAACTAGAACAAGCAGCTTTAAGCGATCCATATTTTATTGAAAGAAAATTATATCCAAATGTGGATTTTTATTCTGGTATTATTTATAGAGCCATTGGTTTCCCTACAGAAATGTTTACTGTGTTGTTTGCCCTAGGACGCTTACCTGGTTGGATTGCACAATGGAAAGAAATGCACGAGAACAAAGAACCTATTGGCCGACCTCGTCAAATTTATGTTGGAAAAACAGCGCGTGATTACGAAATCATCGCTAAAAGATAATTCACAAATTCAAATTAAAGGGCTCGATATTTATTGGGCCTTTTTTTTGATTTGTTTTCGCTGGAATTGTAGGCATTTGTATTGCTTTGGAAGTTCAGTTTAAAAATAATACCCCAATAAAAAAAGCGATTGTCTTTGTGCCTTTTCCGATATATCGGTATCAAAAATTAATTGATGTTTGAAAATAAATTTTAGGTTTTTACTTAATGCATAGCTGATTTCTATGTTCGACTCTAAGTCAACTTGAATAGCATTTTGCGGGTTTACAAATATTTTTTGTTCTGCTTTAATTGCAATATTTCGAAATACATTTTTATCGAAATCAAGGGCTAATGTATAACCATGTTCGAATGCAATATTTTCTTTCCTTTTAACTTTGAATAGTTCGTTTTTATTAAATAAGGTATAATAATTCTGTGCTAAAAAACTAGTGATTTTTATAGAGCTAACAGATAATGCAATATCAAGTGCTTTCCATAATTGTACACTATAAGCCGCTTGAATATCGAGGTATGCAGGAGAAGCAAATTGGCTAATCGGCACTGTTTTTAAGCCAATGCTGGGTATGTATTTTTCTTTATAGGTTCTGCTAAACTGCGACTGTAATTTTAAATTGAGTTGCAAATTCGCTTTTTTACTAAATTTAATTGTTGGTATTTTTAAATGAGGTAAAAGTAATTTCCACTTTATTTGATAGGCAAAATAATCTTCGGTTTTTGCTAAATTCATTTGATTGGATTTACTCAAACCATATTTTAGGATCCATTTTTGTTCTAGTATATATTGTTGCCTTGTTAATTTATTACTTGGCGTATAGTTGAGCAGGGCATTGATTTGATTTAAATCACTTTGTTGCCAATTCGAATTTTCATTTGCAGAAAAGGCTATAAACCCAGCTTGGCG
Organism: Sphingobacteriales bacterium; assembly: GCA_044349915.1. GTDB lineage: Bacteria > Bacteroidota > Bacteroidia > Sphingobacteriales > Sphingobacteriaceae > CAIKLP01. The sequence goes on from JBILIO010000082.1 coordinate 5,234, forward strand.
CCAACGAACGCTTTCTTTTTCGGTGATATCCCGACTAATACTATCGCTTTCGTTTAGCACCAATGCTGTTTGCTTTATATATAGATCGGTTTGGGTACCCAAAACCGAGAGAATGCAACTGTTTAAAATCAACCACACAAAATCATGTTAATTTATCGGATTTGTTTTTATACCTACATTATACCATTTGTAATTAAGGTATCCTTCCTTTTTCAATGAATCAATTACCAAGGGATTCCATTGGGTTAATGCATCTGTGGTTAAATGGTAGTATTTTATTTTAGCGGTTTTGTTTGCTTTGATGGCTTCCTCCCAGCTGCGATTGTTTTCGCTGGCCTTTTGGTAAAAGGAAGAAAAGGTGCAGATAAATATAAAATCATTTTCCGCAAGATCTGCTGCTACCGAAATATTTTGCCCATTTGAATCTACCATGATTGATGCGATTTGATCGTAGGTATAATCATTGCTCAATTCATATGATTTATTTGGATTCAATTGAGCTAAGATAACCGGCAGTCCGCCTATACAACCACCGTTGTTCACATCTTTAAAGTGTAAAAATTTCCCTGAATTATTAAACAAATAACCACCCGGAACGCCTAATCTAAGAACATTAATATAGTTTTGATAACCTGGTTTGATAAATGTGATATGGGCTTTAGGGATATTATTTTTTTGAGCCAAATTATACACTTTTTCTATTGCAATTGCTTTGGCTGGTTTGATACCTACAAATCTCATTATAATTAAGCTGCAGCTGCTACATAAGAGCACTAAACTAATTAAGGTGACAAATAATTTTTTTTTCATATTTTTTTGGGTTAAAAATGCCGAGCAAAATGCTCGGCATTGGGTAAATTAAAATTGAACAGTTAAAAGTTCTTTGTTTCTTTGGACCGAATAATTTCCTTTTTTAATAGTAAAATCTGCAGGTATATTTAGTAGTTCACACATTTCCTCGCTGAATGTATAATTCGCATCTACCCTGAACATATTTTTAGAAAAATATTGGATTAAATCTTCGGCACTGATGCCGGTTTTGGTATTGATGCTTAATTCCAATTTGCCTGATTCTTCGTTGAATTGAATTTCTGCAACGGTTCCATAGCCAGTTTTCTTGCCATTATTTAAATCAACATAGCATAAGCCACTTCCAGGGCAGTTTTTTGATCTGTCTGTACCAAACTCTACCGTGATTATAAGCTTAGGACCTGCAACTTTTGCCGCTGCTAACAAATCACCACCACCAATCAAACAACATGCTGTTAGCATGAGCATTAATTTTTTCATTTTATTTTTTTTTAAATTGTTAAACCATTTGTTAATTAATTGGAGGCTAGCTAGGCCTCTTTATTTTTTCGATCGTTAAGTAAATATGAAGGATCTTGTAAAAGATTCCAACTGCATAAATGCATATTTATTTTTCTTGATTACAATCAAATAAATAAGCGGCCTATTGTTTCATTCATTTAATCAAATTAGTTTTAATTAAATCATTAAATTTTTAACTAAACAATTTTTTATGAAAAGTAAAGACACCAGATTGTATGATTTAGCGTATTTAATTCGTAACAGAAGACTTGAATTAGGCTATACTTCAGCAGAAAAATTTTCAAATGAGAAAGGGATCAATCGCTCTGTTTATCAGCGATGGGAGAGTGGAGAAGATTTAAATCTTACTAGTTTCTTAAAACTTTGTGATATGCATCATATTAGTGCATCGACTTTGTTAATAAAATGGGAGCAAGCCAACCGATTGATGCCAAAAAATCAACCTTCTAATTGAAATAAAAAAGCCTGGTTATTTAACCAGGCTTTTTTATTAATTGCTTCCGCGTTTAGTAAGTTCATCTCGAATGTGAGCTGCTTTTTCGTAGTCTTCTTCTTGTAAGGCTTTTTGAAGTTGGGCTTGCAATTCAATTTCGCTTTTACCCTGATAAATATTTCCTTCTTTACTTTTGTTTTCGAGGTCTTCTATTTGATCAATATTTTCCAAAAAATCATAATCAGAACCTTCGATTAAAATTCCGGCAGCAGCTAAAATAAAATCATAAGTATAAATTGGACAATGATACCTAACTGCTAATGCAATGGCATCAGATGTTCTGGAATCGAGCTCTACGGTTTTAGTGCCGTTGTTGCAAATTATTTTTGCAAAGAAAATACCATCCACTAAATTATAAATGATTACTTCTTCTACTTCAATTTGATAACTTAAAGTGAGTGTTTTAAATAAGTCGTGGGTTAGTGGTCTACTAGGACTCATTTTTTCTATTTCAATGGCAATGGCTTGCGCTTCAAAACTTCCAATAATAATAGGCAATCGTCTTTTGCCATTTACCTCACCTAATACCAAAGCATATGCTCCAGATTGGGTTTGACTATAAGACAGACCAACGATGTCTAGTTTTATTTTTTTCATTTGTTTTGAAAATTACGCTTGCGCCTTCAATACTTTTACGGCTTCAATTAATTGAGGAACTACTTCAAATGCATCGCCAACAATTCCATAATCTGCAACTTTAAAGAAAGGTGCTTCTGGATCTTTATTGATCACTACAATTACTTTAGAA
>JBILIO010000083.1:0-7766 GCA_044349915.1 Sphingobacteriales bacterium
TTTATTTAATAAAACCATTCAAAACGAAATAGCATTCAACGAATTAATTGCCAATAAAACACAAAATTGGGATGTAGAAAGGATTGCAATGGTCGATACCATACTGATGAAAATGGCCATTACTGAATTTGTGCATTTTCAATCTATTCCAACTAAAGTAACGATGAACGAATACATTGATATTTCTAAAGAGTTCAGTACTCCTAAAAGTAAAGGCTTTATCAATGGGATTTTAGATAAAATTTTAATTGATTTAAAAGAAAATAATCAAATTAATAAATCGGGTAGGGGTTTAGTAAATTAATTTTATGAAAAAGTTTATATTTTATGTATTGGTTTTGAGTGTGATGGCTTGCGGTAAAAAAACAGCAAGCAGCAGTTTAAATTCAGCAGCAATCGATATTCCAATGACCGCCGATGGTAAAGTAGACACCTTAAAATTACCTAAATTTACCTTTCAAAACGATACCTATGACTTTGGTAAAATTACCCAAGGCGAAAAAGTTTCTTATTCTTTTAATTTTAAAAATACAGGTTATGTACCTTTAATCATTTCTTCTGCCTCGGCAAGTTGTGGTTGTACTGTTCCTACTTTTCCAGAAGAACCCATAGCACCAGGTGCCGAAGCAACTATTGCCGTTGTGTTTAACAGTGAAAATAAAATGGGTTTACAAACTAAAACCATCACCATAGTAGCCAATACCGTTCCCAATACTAAGGTGTTATATTTAAGAGGGGAAATTTTAGAAGCAAAATAAATTTAAATTATATATGATGAACTTAATGAATGTATTATTGATGGCTCCACCTGCAGCAGGTAGCAATCCAAATCCAGTGATGCAATTTTTACCTTTAATTTTAATAGGTATTGTATTTTATTTTTTCATGATTCGTCCACAAACGAAAAAAATGAAAGACCAAAAAAACTTTATCGAAGCCATTAAAAAAGGAGATAAAGTGGTTACCATTGGCGGTATTCACGGAAAAATTGCGGATATCAACGAAGACACTTATCTATTAGAGATTGAAAATGGAGTGAAAATGAAAATCGATAAGGTTTCGGTTTCCTTAGAAGCATCAAAAAAAATCAATAGTTAATTAGCTAGCAAATTTTAAAATATCAACCCCTAAAAGGTTGATATTTTTGTTTAATATCAAAATGAAAAAATTAATCATTGCTTTCATTCAGTATTACAAAGAGGTTTCTCGTAGGCGCATTCGCCGACGCTTTGGCCTTTTTTTGTTTTGTATAGCGGTGGCTTTTGTTTTTTGGATTTTAACGGTATTAGGCAAAAACAGACATTTTGATATTCAAGTACCCATCGTTTTTATCAATGTACCATTTGATCAGGCCTTATTGGTCGATAATAGTCGTCATGTATCCTTTACGGTAGAAGGATCTGGCTGGTTTTTTCTGAAAAGTAAAATTCAAAATTTGAGTGATACTTTAAGAATCGATTTGAATGAATATGAAAACACCAGAGAAATTGATTTGATTAAAAAAATCAATAGCATTGATAAAATCACTTTAGATAAATTAGTTATTATTGATGTTTCGCCAGCTAAATTGAAATTTAAATTCGAAAAGAAAAACACCAAAAAAGTTCCGATTATTTTCAATAGTAAGATTCAGTATAGCAAACAATTTGGTCTAAAAAATAAAATCCGAATGAGTCCAGATAGTGTTGTTATTTCTGGTCCACAAGAAGACATTCAATCTATTCAAAACTGGGAGGTAAACCCAGTAAATATAGTAGACATAGCCGATGATCAAATCCTATCGTTAAGCTTAAAACCTGCAGAAAATAGCAATGTTTTATTAGCAAATAATAAGGTGTCTGTATATATTTCTGTCGAAAAATATACTACTAAACGAATTTTGGTACCTATACATATTAAAGCCATGGCGCCTTTTGAAAAAATTGCGATCTATCCTCAAAAAGCAGAATTAACTTTTTTAGTGGGTATTTCTAAATACAAATCTATCAACGAAAATGCTTTTCGAGTAATAGCTGTGCAAGAAAAAAAATCAAGGAATAAATTAAAATTAAAAATGGATCATGCGCCATCGGGCATCCAAAACTTAGCAATAGCGCCTCATTTAGTAGATTATTTAATATATAATAAATGATGTTAAAAGTAGGAATTACAGGAGGTATAGGGACCGGAAAGTCTATCGTTTGCAATTTGTTTGCCGTATTAGGCATTCCAGTTTATAACGCAGATATTCGCGCCAAAGCCTTAGTGGTGGCAAATCAAACTTTAAAAAATGAAATTATTGCAGCCTTTGGTGCAGCGGCTTATTTACCAAATGGCAGCTATAATCGTGCACATATTTCGGCCATTGTGTTTAACGATCCAAAAGCATTAGCCATGCTGAATAAAATAATACATCCATTTGTGTTTCAAGATTTCGATGATTGGTGTAATACTCATCAACAAGCAGGCTATGTTGTAAAAGAAGCAGCGCTTATGATCGAGTCTGGTAGCCATTTACAGAATGATTACAATATTTTAGTTGCTGCACCTTTGGAACAAAGACTTAAAAATATTGCCAAAAGAGACGGACTGTTACCCACTCAAATTGATAAGATCATGGCGAATCAATTACCCGAATCCGATAAAGTTCCCTTTGCAGATTTTATCATTCATAACGATGAATCACATTCTTTAATTGAACAAGTTTTAGCTATTCACCATCAATTATTAAATCAATGAAAAAAATCATTGCTGATTTTATTATTGATACTCCCAATGGTTTTTATTGTAGTATAGGTGGCTTTTATTTAGATCCTAAAACACCGGTACAAAATGCAGTTATTTCGCATGCCCATGCCGACCATGCCATTGCGGGTTCTGTCAATGTTTATACGCATCCTGCCACCTTTGATTTTATGAAATTTCGCTATAAACAAAGAGCGGCTAAACAATTTATTTCAATCGAATTTCATCAATCATTTTTCATCAATCAAATTAAAATAGTTTTTATACCAGCAGGTCATATGTTGGGTAGTGCGCAAATTTTAATGGAATTTGAAGGGCTTAAATATCTTTATTCGGGAGATGTAAAATCACAAGCCGATACTACTTGCGAGGCCATTGAATTTATTCAAGCAGATGTATTAATTACCGAAACTACTTTTGCGAATCCAGGTGTTAAACATCCATCGCCAATAGTAGCTATGCAGTCTATTTTAAGTATCGAAAGGCCTTTGCTTATTGGCGCTTATGTATTAGGAAAAGCACAGCGCATTACTGCGTTAATCAACGAATTAGCGCCTTCGGCAGTGGTAGCCATTCATCATGATATATTAGCCTATCATCAAATTTATGAAAGATACCAGCGCTTAACTAAGCACTACCAAGTATTAGAGAAAAAAGATCTTCGATTAAAAAAGCCATATATTTATATTGTTCCTCCATTAACATTTAATACGTATAAGCTACAAGGTTTAATGTCATGTGTATTTGCAAGTGGTTGGCAAGCCTTACAGCAAGCAAATACGCATACCTTATTGTTAAGCGATCATATGGATTGGTTCGATTTATTAGCCTATATTGAGCAGGTGCAACCAACAGAAATATGGACGATTCATGGTGACGGAGCCTTTTTAAAAGAACATTTTTCGAACTCAGCTGTTAAAGTTAAAAATTTAGCAAAATAAATGATTGAAGGAGTTGATTATATTATAGAGGATGGAATGCTTGTTTTTACAAGAGAATTTCATTTAAAACGTGGTTATTGTTGCACAAATGGCTGCAAAAACTGTCCATATTCTATTCATAATGAATCTAAAATAACAAAACCAGATTCAGAAGATGGAAGAATTGCTTAATTTTATTTTTATAACACGCACATGAAACTGGAAGAGGAAATAGCCCAACAAAAATTTGCAGGTGAGCAACAAAAAGCAATGATCAATTTGCTTTTTACTTATCATTGGGCTGTTTCAAAAATGAAGTCTGATTTTAAGCCTTACGATATTACTATGCAGCAGTTTAATATCTTAAGAATTTTAAGAGGTCAAATGCCTAATCCTTGTACCGTTAATATTCTAAAAGAACGCATGTTAGATAAAATGTGCGATGCCTCTAGAATGGTAGATAGGTTATTGCAGAAGGGTTTTATTGAAAGATGTGTAAATAAAAAAGATAGAAGAGCAGTCGATATTAAAATTTCTACTCAGGGGCTAGATTTACTTGCTCAATTTGATGCCATAACCGATCCCAATAAATTATTTTCGGCATTAACCGACCTCGAAGCTAAAACGCTTAACCAGTTACTAGATAAAGTAAGGTCTTAATGTAATAGGAAATTCAGCACTGCTATTCCTGCACCAATAATAATCGCAATCATCTTATAGAAATTGAATCGATGGTCTACATTAGATTCAAATAAAATGGTAGTAGAAATATGTAAAAATATTCCGATCACCGTAGCCATCATTAGCGGAAAATATTGATGGATATTGTTCGCTGTATCTTGTTGAATTTGTTGACTGATATAACTACCTGCTGGTGTCATGAATGCAAAAATAGCCAGCATAATAATTAATTTATTTCCTTTAACCTGATGGCTCATTAATACACTTGCAAGCGCAAACGCAGCAGGTATATGGTGTATAGCAATGCCAAATACTAAAGAATTTAATTCATTGTTACCAATAGATTGACCCACCAATGGCATGCCCTCTAAAAATGCATGCAAACAAAGGCTGAGCATAATGCCAATTGGAAAAATATTTTTTTGATGGTGTTGGTGTGTATGAATATGACCATGTTCTATACCTTCAGAAAATTGTTCTAAAATAATCTGAAAAGAAAAGCCAAGTAATACAAATAGACCCGTGTATTTATTGCCAGATTCGTATACATCGGGCATCAGGTGAAGAATGGTGATTGCAAATAAATAGGCACCAGAAAAAGAAAGTACGAGTTTTAAGTTTTTAGTGTTTTCTTTTTTGAATAGAAAAACAGCTAAACCACCTAATAGCGCTGCTAAAAATAAAATGATATTATTAATGCTGAACATTTTTTAAAGTATTAAATTTTTCGTGTAAAGCAAAGGTAAACTTTCCAATTAGGATACCAATTATGGCACCACAAATCACATCTAATGGGTAATGAACCCCAACATAAACCTGCGCATAACATATAACGGAGGCCCAAATGATAAATGCTGATTTTACCCAGGGCCATTTTTGTTTAAAGATAGAGCCAATAATAATGGCCATTCCAAAATGATTTGCTGCATGTGAGGAAACAAAACTATAACCACTGCCGCAACCAACTATATTACGAGCCAACCCCATTATATTGGGGTCGTTACAAGGCCTTAGTCGCTCAAATATGGGCTTAAATACACCAGCACTTATAAAATCTGTTAGGGCAAAAGTGATTAAAATAAACAGGACACTGATCCAGCCTTTCTTACCAAAATTAACCACAAAAAAAACAATCAAGAATAAATAAAGCGGCGCCCAAAATAATTTACTACGCATTAATGGCATCAGAAAGTCGAAAAAATCGTTAGCCCAAATGCGATTAATGATTAAAAATAATTGTTGGTCTATTTGCTTTAACATGTATTTATTTTTTTCGAGCAATAAGAATTAACCTTGGCGAACTATCTTCAAGATAAGGAGATAATTGATAGTCTCCAAAAACTTCAATCAATTCGAGGTTTTGAGCCGATAAATATTCTTTAAATTTAGCTAAATGAATGATTTTAACTTCTTCTTGAAACTCAAAATCTTGTCCTTTATCTTTAAATTTTATGGTTTTAAATATAAAATTAGCATTGTTTGATTTCTGAATTTGAAAATCTATTCCTTGAATTGATTTGGTTTCAGTTGAATTTTCGGAATTAAAAGCAGCCACATTGATATAGTCTAGTAATAAAATTCCTCCTTTTTTTAAAGCAGTACTAAACATATGTATGGCTTTCAGGTCGTCACTTTCTTTTTTAAAATATCCAAAACTGGTAAACAAGTTAAATACATAATCAAAGTAATTACTGCATAAGACTTTTCGGATATCGTGTTCCTGAAAATGCAAGGTCGAATTTTCCATGCTTTTAGCATAGGCAATATTTTCTGGCGAAAGATCAATACCCGTAATGTCTAATTCTTTTTTATTAAAATAAATGGCATGTCTTCCACGGCCACATCCGGCATCTAAGGCTTTCTGGTCTTTTTTAAAGTGGAAATAATCGGAAATGGTATCTATAAAATCTGCAGCTTCTTGATGATCTCTATTCGCATATAAAATATGGTAATAGGGCGAATTGAACCAAATGTTATACCATTTTTCCATTTATAGCTTGAATTTAAAAAACCTGTTTGAATTTTATTGGCTTTTCTGTCTCAAAAATGCTTAAAAAATATCATTATTTAAGGTTTTTGTAAGACAAATACCCCTTAAATCTCTTAGATTTTTTTAATTTTGTTAGATATACTGAAAATTTGACACTCATAAAATCTATATCTGGAATTAGGGGCACCATTGGTGGTCCATCTGGCGAAGGCTTAACACCTTTCGATATCGTAAAATTTACTGCCGCATTTGGTCAATGGATCATAGCAAAGTCGGGTAAAAAGAAAATTGTAATTGGTAGAGATGCTAGAATATCTGGCGAAATGGTTCTTAATATAGTCGTAGGTACTTTACAAGGCTTAGGCATAGAGGTAATCGATATTGGCTTATCAACCACTCCAACGGTAGAAATTGCGGTTCCATTAGAACAAGCCGGAGGCGGTATTATTCTTACGGCAAGTCATAATCCAAAACAATGGAATGCCTTAAAATTATTGAATGAAAAAGGAGAATTTATTTCTGATACCGATGGGCAAGAAGTATTAACTATGGCAGATTCGGATCAAATATTATTTGCTTCGGTAGACGACTTAGGTTCTTATACTAAAGATGATTCTTATTTACAAAAACACATAGACCATATATTGGCATTGACTTTAGTAGATGTTGCTGCCATTAAAGCGAAGAATTTTAAAGTAGTAGTGGATGCAGTGAATTCTACAGGAGGTATATTTGTGCCTGCCTTGTTGAAGGCCTTAGGCGTTCATCAAATTACCGAAATATATTGTGAACCAAACGGACACTTTCCGCATAATCCAGAGCCATTACCAGAAAACTTAGTTGCGCTTTCGGATGCGGTAAAACAAAACCAAGCAGATTTAGGAATTGCGGTAGATCCAGATGTTGACAGACTGTGTTTTGTTTGTGAAGATGGACAAATGTTTGGCGAAGAATATACTTTAGTTGCAGTGGCAGATTTTGTATTAAAAAATACCAGTTCGCAGACCTTTGCTTTGCAAAATAAATTAGGAAATACCGTTTCTAATTTATCTTCTACTAGAGCTTTAAGAGATGTAACTACTGCAGCCAATGGTAAATATATTGCATCTGCGGTTGGCGAAGTAAATGTAGTGAATGCCATGAAAGCCAACCAGGCAATCATTGGTGGCGAAGGCAATGGCGGTATTATTTATCCTGAATCTCATTATGGAAGAGATGCCTTAGTAGGTATCGCTTTATTTTTAACGCATTTAGCAAAATCAAATCAGTCCATTTCTGAATTGCGAAAATCATACCCAGCCTATTTTATTTCTAAAAATAAAATAGATTTAACACCCGAAATTAATATTGATCAATTATTAGCAAAGGTTAAAGCAAAATACCAGGCACAGCCTATCAACGAAGTAGATGGTTTAAAAATCGAATTTGATAAAGAGTGGGTGCATTTGAGA
>JBILIO010000084.1:0-7747 GCA_044349915.1 Sphingobacteriales bacterium
AAATATGGCAACAAGTTTATCCAAGCCAGAACCAGTCTAATGGATAAGAAGACCAAGAAACTCAAAAACATCAGTGCTTATGTGGGTAGTTATACAGATTATCCAAAAGGAATCCAAAGTCCTGAAGCAATTTTAAAAGGAAGAATGCTCGCTAGGAAGAAGCTAGAGGCCTTTTTTCAATTAAAATAAAAAAAGATAAAATAAATATGGATATTTACTTGCATTATTAAAATATCCACTGTATCTTTGTATCGTCAACAAAGGGGAAGTATATCCTTCTCATCGATGACCACTCTAAACCGAGAAGAAATTCTCCAATAGGGTAACACCAATTAATCCATTTATTAAACTTAAAAAAACGGGTAAAGGACCTGTGTGAAATTGTTATGTCTAAAAAAACATTCAACCATCGAAAGAATAAAACATACACCTAGTTTTATTTGAAACTAAGTGAGGAAATAGCACCCTCAATAAACCCTTGCTGTGTCGAGATACCGACCAACAATTCCGTTTAAAGCAGTACGTCAATCTGCTCAACTTTTTAATCTAATTAAATCTTTGAGTATGAAAAATCAAATTATTAATGTTGACCCAACAACATTAATTGAAAACCAAGTGGTAACAGAAATTTATCCTGTTACTGAAAATTATCAATCTATTTTGGAAAACATCAAGACGATGGGGGTGTTAGAACCGCTATTAGTTGATGAACACAATGTAGTAATCTCAGGCAACTTACGCCGTCAGATTGCCATTGAATTAGGTATCACATCTGTACCTGTAATTGTATGCGACAATGGTGGATTAGACACCGATGCACAAAAGTTAAAAGCTGTATCACACGCACAACAAAGGATTAAAACCTATTCTCAATTATTTAAGGAGCATGAAATCTTAAATGAGTTGTATCCGGTTAAAAAAGGCGAGAGAACAGATAAAGACCCAATTAAAAAAGCTAACAAAGAAAAACGTGATAGCTTAAACATTTCAAAGGCAAAGTTGGGCATGTTAAAATCTATCAAAGAACTTGCTACTGAATTGTATGGTGATGATACTGCGGAGTACAAAAATGTATGGAATGAAGTTGACACGCAGAAGGCTTCATTGAACAGAATCGTTAAAGGTTTAAAAAGAACCAAAATCGAAAGAGCAAACAAAGATTTTATTCCTAGTAGTTATGAAGTAATTGCGGAGCGCATCAAGATTTACAATAAATCTTGTGAGCAAATGTTAGAAATTGAAGATGGTGAGATTGCTTGTCTCATTACGAGCCCACCATATTTTTCCATGCGAGATTACGGAACAGGTAAAGACCAAAGAGGACTTGAAAAAGATGTGGATACGTTTATCAAAGGATTAGTGAGTGATTTCCGTGATTGTAAAAGAGTTTTAGCTGATGATGGTAGCCTATGGGTTAACTTAGGGGAAGCGGTGTTAGACGGTCATTACAATGCAATCCCTCATAAGTTTGTGCTTGCGATGATGGAAGAAGGTTGGATTTTCAACGACGAAATTATTTGGGTTAAGAACAATCCAATTTTTACACAAGCGAAAAGGTCTGTAAGAGCACACGAGTATATTTTTCATTTTGTTAAATCTTCCAACTACAAGTATGACATTTCTTGGTTAAGTAATTTGACCGACCCTGATAATCTTATTTCAATGGGTACATCAGGTAAAATATATAATTTATTATCAACAGTAGATTTTCGTGACAATGTGTTAAAGACTAACGGAAATAATATGGACACACTGAGAAAGAAATGTGTTGAACAAGGTTTTCATTTAACTCATAATGCTGCATTTCCACTTAGTGTTCCTTTGATTTTATTATTGACTACTACTAAACCTGGTGATACGGTTTTGGATATCTACTCAGGCACGGCAACTGCAGGCGAAGCTGCGGCAATGACGGGAAGAAAATACATCGGTTATGAAATTAAACCTGAATACATTATGGCTTCAGAAGTCCGCCTAGCGGAGTACTTGGACAACGATGATTCAAATCTGTTAGCAGCCTAACGATGTTTAATAGCGGGGGATTGAAGACATATCAATCCCCTGTTTATCCAAAAATGTAGCGAGAAAAAGCGCTTAAAAAAACCCGTTAAAAGCAGTACGTTACACTGCTCAGTTTAATTATAAAAAATAAATTGAGTTATGAATCACGTTTATCTAACATCAAAAGAAGCAAGTGAAATGTTAAGGATTTCAACAAGTAAATTGTATAAAATGACAATGCAAAAATCTATTCCACATTATAAATGTGGTGGTAAGGTTTTGTTTAAAGTAAATGAGTTGATGGATTTTGTAGAACAAGGTATTAGCACAATGGGTACAGAAAGTATTGATAGGTTTGACCTCATTAGTCCGTTTTCTCAATCCGCATAAGATTTATCAGAAATTACCGAATTGATTTCATCTGCAAAATAAAAGAGCTCATATTAGCCACACAATAACCAATAGAAAGACCAGTACAATGGCGACTATAAAACTTATATTAGATAAAAGAACACCAAATAAAGATAAGACCTTCCCCGTCCGTCTTTATGTATATGCTAATAGCAAAGTATCCTTCATTAATCTCAATGCCAATCTTTCAGAGAAAGAGTATAAAGAGATATTTGAAAAAACTCCCACAGGTAAAAGACTTGAGTATAGAAGAAGTTTTGAAGTAATGGTTAATAAGGCAATAGATATTCATAAAAATATGAATGAGTTTGACCTAAACGAATTCAAGAAATTACTATTTGCAAAACCTGAAAAAAAGGAAATAGTAACCTCTTCACTTACGTGTCTTTTTGATAATTACAAAAATGCTAGACGTGCAAAATTAGCACTTAAAACATTGGAGATGTATAATACCACTCTTAATTGTATTTTGAGATTTAAGCCTGATGCTAAATTAGAAGATATCACCATTCAGTTTTTGGAGGACTTTGAAATATGGTATAATAATGCCCATATTACAAAATCAAATTCATCTGTAGGGATACATTTAAGGAGCCTGCGTGCTGTAATTAATAAGGTTAAAGATGATGAAGGACTACCTATTGGTTATAAATATCCATTCGGGAAAGGGAAGTTTTCAATTAAAAATATCGTTAAACCAAAACAGACGTTCACTGAGAACGAAATAAAAACAATAATTAAATTAGACCAGTTCAAATCATCTGAAGAAATGAAGGCAAGAGATTTATGGCTAATGCAGTATTATTGCAATGGTGTAAATCTAAATGACCTTATTCGTTTACGTTGGGATAGTATTGTGGGGAACTGCTTTGTTATTCAAAGACAAAAGACAAAAAACACTAACTCTTCTCGTCCTGTTTTTATACGAATACCACTTGTGGATAATCTTAAAGTGTTAATTGAAAAAGTTGGTAATAAGAATAGTCCATATGTATTGGGGTTTCTTAAGGAACAAATGAGTGAATATCAAATACTAGAAAAAAAACGTAGAGTGGCAAAAATGATGAATGCCAATTTGAAAGAAATAGGTAAAAGACTGAATTTGTCTATTGAACTTTTATCTGAAACGTCAAGAGACGCATATGCAACTACCTTAAAAAAGAATGGAAGGTCTATTGAGGAGATTGCAGAAATGTTGGGTCATTCAAGTATAACCTGTACAAGAAACTATCTTGCCCAATTTGAAGAAAATCAAATTCATTCAATAAACCAGGGACTATTTTAACATTATCTTTATTAAATAAATTAAAGGATTTGAATGAGCAGTAACAACTCAATTCAAGTCCTTTTTTTTATTCGGTTCACCTGACTTTTATGCAAAAAAATTGCAAAAACTATTGAAAATATATGAAAAACAATGAAAAAATAAGAAAGTACTACAAAGCATAATAGATTGAATATCAATTAAAATGAATAAAAAAGAAAGAGAATGAAATACGATTTGTACGCCTTACAAGCAGGGGGTCACTGGTTCGAACCCAGTATCTCCCACATCAAAATCAAGGGTTTATGAAGTTAAAACTTCGTAAACCCTTTTTTCTTGCAAAAAAATTGCAAAAACTTCAAGAAGAAAAATGAAAAATAATGAAGAGGAATGGCAGCTACCCTGTATGATACAAAGTCCATGCGATACATTATAGAAATTGATTAAGTTTGTGTTACAGGACACCAAATGGCACAAAGCCCACAACCATAAGTTTTATTAATGTTATTTTGTGGACGGTATAAATAAGTTAGTGGCAACACATGACAAGCATTCACAGTAAACAATAGACAATATGGATTGGAGTATTTTAATACATCATATTCTTCTTCTTGCCTTGACAATGATTTGTATTATTCTTTAGGTAAAAGTCCGACATTTGAACAAAGAACTTAAAGGAAAGAGATATGAATAAATTTATAAGAATTATAAGCAACATTAAAGTTAGGCGATATATAAAAGATACAATTTTTATCTTTCTAGGTGTCGCAATGGCTTCTATTGGACTTAAAGGATTTATATTACCCAATAATTTTTTGGACGGTGGCGCAATGGGTGTTTCACTTTTACTAAAAATGCTTACTAGTATTGAACTTTCTTACCTTATAATTATAGTGAATCTTCCATTTATAATTATTGGTGTAAAACAAATTTCAATTGAATTTGCTATTAAAAGTATAATTGCAATTTTAGCCTTAGCAATTTTAGTTCACTTTGTAACCTTGCCCGACATAACAAACGACAAATTGCTGATTTCTATATTTGGCGGCTTTTTCTTGGGTGCAGGTATAGGTTTGACAATTCGTGGGGGTGCGGTAATTGACGGAACAGAAGTTTTAGCGATAACAATAAGTAGAAAAAGTAGTTTAACAGTTGGCGATTCTATTGCAGTTTTTAATATTTTATTGTTTTGTTCTGCTATATTTCTAGTCGGTATTGAAACTGCAATGTATTCAATGCTTACATATTTATCGGCATCAAAGACTGTGGATTTTGTAATAAATGGAATTGAAGAATATTTAGGTGTAATTATTGTTTCGGAGAAAGTAGAAGAAATAAAACACCATATAATTAAGAATTTAGGACGAGGGGTAACTGCATTCAAATCAGACAAAGGATTTGGTTCTCGTGGTGAATTTGGTGAAGAAGGTAAAGTTCTGTTTTGCGTAGTCACAAGGCTAGAGGTGACAAAATTATTATTTGAAGTTGAAAAAATTGACGCTACCGCATTTGTAGTGCAACACTCAATAAAAGACACGAAAGGAGGAATGATAAAAAAAAGACCACTGCACTAAATTGGGCAGCCACTGGAGAAGATTCTATTTATTCGCTTTTAGCATTTCTTTAATTACCCGATCGAGTTCAATTGGATCTTGCGAACCAATAATATAAACCAAGCCATCTTTGTCTATTAGTTTAACCGCATATTTTCCGTGTGCATAAAAACGAATGGTGCCTTTTTTATGCAAATTATATACCGGGTTATTGATAAAGAATGGACTATACTTTACAATCTCACAAGAATCAATACTTTGAAAATCTAGTTTTACTTTTTTGGTGCTCCAAAGGCCAGTGAGTATGAGGCTTCCATTTTGCACTATGGTTCTGTAATGTGTTAAAAAAATAAACAAAATAGAAATTACCATCACCCCCGTACCTACTACTAAAAATAAATCACCTTCTTCGGAACGGTTACGTTCTTCTGAAACAAAGTAAGCGGCTACGCAGAACAAGACCACAGCGAATCTCCAGCTTGTCCAGAATCGAACAGAGCCTAATGTTTGTCTTTCGTCAAAGAGTACGTTTTTCATTTTATATTAAATAGGTAGGTAGATTTACAGTTTTGGTTTACTTTATATTTTTCGCTAATTCGATGTCCAATTACCCAAACAATATCGGCGCCAGAAACCATTACAAAGGTATTGTCTTTTTCAATTAACGAAAACTTTTCGTCAATAAAAAAATCACTTAATTTTTTATTCCCTTGCATGCCTAAAGGCTGAAAACTATCGGCTGCTTGCCATTTGCGAATGTGCAATGGAAACTCAAGCAAATCTGCGTTTAAACAAGCTTGATTTGAACTCAGCCCATCTAAAGCAGGCACCGAGGTGCTTTCTAAGCCCTCTATCACAAAAGGCCCCACATCCAACACCATTTGGCTTGGCTGCCATAAAAAATGCGCTGCAGCCGCTTGCTGCGCAAGCTGCTCCTCGCTCAAGGTTTCAATTAATAAATACGCGCGGTCTTTTACCAAACGGTGGCTGGCCGAAAAAAACTGTATGCCAGATTGTTTATCTAGCGCTTTCCAGCAGTCGTTGCTGCTGGTAATACTAAATCCAAATGATTTTAAAGTTTGCGATAAGAAATATTTTCCTTGGGTTAAACTTTTTAGCCAATCAATGGCAATACGGATATGTCCGTCTTTTTTTTCAAGCCCAATTTGTTGCAAATCGCTTAACCAATTGTTTTTTATTTTTTCAACTTCTGAAATTTCTAAAAGTAATTCGTCCATTTGATTGGCAAAACTCGGATTTATTTTTTCGAATTCGGGAACAATATGATGTCGGATGTGATTGCGTAAATACGCATCTTTTTGATTCGAGCTATCTTCTTGCCATTCAAATTTATTTTTTGCTGCGTAAGCAGTAATTTCGTTTTTGCTAAAAGGCAACAGCGGGCGTTTAATATGATTGATGTGCAGCGAGATGCCGTGCAAGCCAGCAATTCCGGTGCCTCTGCTTAGATTAATAAAAAAAGTTTCGATGCTATCCGATAAATGATGTGCCGTTGCAATGCTATCGTAATTTTCTTGTAAGCGAATGCTTTCAAACCAATCATAACGCAATTTTCTAGCGGCCATTTGAATCGATATTTTTTCTTGCGCGGCAAATCCTAGCGTATCGAAACGAATCGAATAAAATGCGAGACCATGTTTTTCAGCAAATGCTTTTGCAAAATTTTCGTTCTCGTCCGATTCCTTTCCGCGCAATTGAAAATTAACATGTGCAATACCGATCTTGAATTTTGATGCCAGTAATAATTCGGCTAACACAACAGAATCTATCCCTGCACTAAATGCGAGTAAAATTCGTTCTTCTGAATGGAAGAGTTTTTGCTGGGCAATATGTTCTTGAAAAAGGGAGAGCATGGTCTTGTAAAAATAAGCAAAAAATAGGCTTTCTTCCGATTATATGCTCGATTATCCTTATTTTTACTGCATTGAAAAAGTTATTGACCATACTATTTGTTTTGCTAGCGATGCATGTGCAGGCTCAAACGCCAACGCGTGTAGAGGTCATCAATGCAGATGTATTGGAATTTGTAAAAACGGGTAATCAAACCATTCAAAAACTTAAAGGTCATTGTGCATTCAAGCAAGACAATGTGCTATTGTACTGCGATTCGGCGCTCAAAAACTCCGAAACCAATTCGGTCGATGCTTTTGGTCATGTGCATATTCAACAAGGAGATTCTTTGAATTTATACGGCGATTTTATTCATTACGATGGCGATCTTAAATTAGCCAAGATCTCCTCGAATGTACGCGTGCTGCATAACGACATGGTTTTAACCACCGATGTGTTAAACTACGATACCAAAAATAGAATTGCCACTTATGTGCAGGGCGCTAAAATTACCAGTGGCGAAAATGTTTTGCAAAGTAAGCTGGGTTATTATTATGTAAAAAATTCGGATGCGTTTTTTAAAAACCAAGTAGTCTTAACCAATCCAAAATACACCATCACTTCCGATACTTTAAAATACAATACCACAAGTAAAGTGTGTACCTTT
>JBILIO010000085.1:0-7714 GCA_044349915.1 Sphingobacteriales bacterium
ATCATTATAATGTCTAGATATTATATTTTATATTTTATATTTTTCATTTTTGCTGCTACGGCTTGCCAAAACGATTACGCACCCAAACCCAGGGGTTATTATCGCATCAATTTACCCGATAAAAAATACCAAGACTACCAGTCAGGATGCAACTATAGCTTTAAAATTCCCACTTATGCTGCTGTTTGGAACGATAGCTCCGAACACACCAATGCTTGTTGGAAAAACGTTGTATTTCCGAGTTTAAATGGCAGAATACATTTAAGTTATTATACTGTACATTCTCCAAAAGAATTAATTGCGTTAATGGAAAATGCAAGAAAGCTTGCATTTAAACATACCGTAAAAGCAGAAGGTATAGACGAGAGTAGAATTAACAATCCAAAGCATCAGGTATATGGTTTGTACTATGACATTGCAGGTAATACGGCTTCTTCTGTACAATTTTTTGTAACCGATAGCACTAAACATTTTTTAAGGGGCGCATTGTATTTTTATGCAGAACCTCAAGCAGATTCTTTGGCACCACTTATTAAGTTTGTGAAAAAAGACATCAATATACTATTAGAAAGTTTGGAGTGGAAGTAAATTAAAAATCTAAACTCAAAGAGATATAATAAATCGGGTTTTTATTAACCACATTATTTTGTACTCCCCAAGCCATATCAAATCTTACAAAATAACCTAACAACCTAGATCTTGCGCCCCATCCATATCCACCAACAATAGGATATTTGGGCTCTATAATAGTTACTTTAACTGGCGAACCTTGCACCTCTAACTTATTGAACCTGTTTTCTATACTAAAAGGGTCGGCACCCAACCAGGCTGCACCAACATCTGCAAATGGCATTATTTGAAAATTCTTAATAAAGTCCGACTTGATGGGTCTATTTAATAGGTAAGCAAAAACCGGAATTCTAAGTTCAGCATTTGCCACTAAAAAATTATTTCCATTTCTAATGTTCTGGTTAAAGCCTCTTAAGTTTGTGGCCAAAGCTTGGTATTTATAATCTCGTGTTTTATCAATTTGAATACCATTGTTAAACTTAGGTATAAACCAACTATCTACGCCGCCTAAATAGTACATTACTTTTTGAGCTGCAATAGAACTAGAGCCTGCTAATCTGCCTGCAAATATTATTTGACGAGTTAGTTTTTGATAATGTCTAAAATCAAAACCAATGTTGATCATTTTATTTTTTGAATTATCTATGTCTAAAAACTCTTCAATATAAAGCTTGTATCTACTGCCATTGAAGAGGTTCAAGCCTTTGTTAATAGTATTATCATAAACATATTCTACTCGAAAACCAATATTGTTGCTATTGAAATTAGGTAGATTTAAACTAAAACTATCGGTCGCTAAAGTTATTCTTTCGTCTCTTCTATAAAAGAAAGAAGTTTTAATAGCGCTTTGTTCGTTAAAAGGATATTTAAAAATACTTTTGAATTCATAGCTATTGGTTCTATTCGCTCCAGCACCTTGGTAATCATCTCCACCTTGTTTGTAAAAAATAAATTGTTTATCAATTCTTTTTTTCAAATTTTCATAACTCAAAAAATATTCTGGAATGGTTAAGTTTCCAGACAACCTAAAGCCGCCAATAAAACGGTAGTCTTCCAATAAATCGGAAGCACCCACTTTAATCAATGCATTTATTGCAGCGTTAATGTAAATGGGTCCGACACCTGTAAATTGTTGGTAGCTATTGGTAATTAAGCTATTATCAACTTGACTTACAATATAACTGGTCGAAAAACTTGGTAAATAAGGAATTGGGGCCGATTTCGAAAAGAAATCGTCGAGGTTTTTCTCTTTATTCGTTTTATTTTTTTTCTTTTCTGATAAATAAATAATTTGATTTCCGTTTGCCGTTTGAATATTTATCGGAATTGTTTTTTCACTTTTTATTCTTGGAAAGGTAGTTTGAAAAAAGTAATCGTTAGACAATGGAATATTAATTTGACTAGTGTCTTTTATAGCTGCTAAAGAGTCTTCTATTCTACTATTATTAATAGAATCTATTAATGCAATTGCCGCTAATTTTTTTTGATTATTAAATTTGAAAAGTACTTTTTCTAATTGTGTTTTTTTCTTTATCGAAAAATTGGTCCAAAGGCTGGTGTCCGTATTTCCTTCTGTTGCGATCAATCCAAATTTTAAATTTTTGTTCGACAAGATGTCGGTAATTAATCTGCTTTTTTTACTGATATCGTGTTTATCAATATTTCTAGCATAATTACTGTTCGGTGTGGTGCTAAAGGAGTCTTTGTAAACGACAATAGTGGTATCGTAATAAAAGATGGTAGTGTCGTATTGATAAGCAATGGTAGAGTCGAGCGAGAGGATTTTTCTGTTGATAATTCCACTTTGATCTGTTAAATACGCTATTTTATCTTTAGCATACTCAATAGGTTTTGTTTCATTATCAAAAGGGGTACTAATTATTCTTTTAACTTCATTCGTTGGTTTTGTTAAATCGAAAAGAAATAAATCGTAGTTATTAATAATTGGGAAATTTCTAAAAACTTCTTTATGTAATGTATCAGCAATTCTATTAGAACTAAAAACTATTTTATTAGCACGATCATAAAATCTTGGATTTAAATCGTCGAACCAATCGTCGGTAATTTGTTCATCTCTTCTACTCATAATGTCAAATAAGTAAAGATCAGATTGACCATTTTTTACTGCAGACAAAACCCATTTTCTTCCATCAGCCGAATAATCTAAATCAAGTATTTTTTCATACTTGTACATTTTAATTAAATAATCATCTTTTTTATTGGCTAGGTTGAGCACTTTAATTTGTGGCATGCTTTTTTGTTCGTGGCTGATGGCTAGCAATAAACTACTGGGGTGCCAGGTAATGGTAACTTCTTCATTATCAGATACAAAAGAGCTACTTTTAATTCCTGCTTTGTATACCTTTTTGGTTTTTTTGGTATTTAAATCCAGCACATAAACTTTTATTTTACCACTTTTATTAATCAAGTAAGCTAATTTCTTCCCATCTGGACTGTATTTAAAAGTTTTATAATCTAGCCTAGCATTTCTTTTTTTACCCAAATGTACAAACTGCTTTAGGCTAGTTTCTTTCGATGATGTATTATCTAATTTTACATATTGTTTCTTATAAAAATTTAACCAAGCTTCACCAAGTTCTTTAAAATCTAAACCAACAATATAGATAAAACCATTTTCAGCATTTCTGTTTACGCGCGTCATGTAAATAATATTGGATATAGAAGAAGTACCAAAATTATCTACAATATATTTCCAAATCGAATGCCCAGCAGTTTTTGCATCGGTACTAGCCATTCGATTAAACTTTTTATATCGGCCATTTAATATGCCATCTTTAAGCGCATTATCTAATTCAACATTCCAAGGTTCTGCCAAGTAAGATTTTAAACCAGGTATAAACCAGTCTGGAAGTGTTAATAGCGTTGAGTTTGAAACTTTTTCTTGTAAATTGCCACCGTATAATAATTCATTAATTAATACTTCTGCAATTCCAGCTCTAATTTGTTTATATAAATGTTCGGTATTACCATCAAAATAAATAAATAATTTATTCCCAACAATTGGCGTAATTCCTCCAATGTTTTGTTGTTGATCGGTAACTAATCCTAAATTAGTTTGTACTAGATCACTTAATTTATTGTAAGCTAAAATTTCTATTCTACCTGCTAATTTATAATCTAAAGTATTTTCAATTTCTTTTAGATTTTGTTCGGCTATTCTTCCAACCATTGCACCTAATTCTTTTCCTTCTTTATAATAGTAAGTATCGAAATGTGGCGAATGGTAATAGAACCATTGAAACTCTTTGAATTGTACCCTGTTTTTTCCAAATTCGGTTTGCGTACCCTGTGCCTGACCATAGCAAAGCCCTATTAGGTTAAAGCCTAATACCATTAAAGATAATATACAACGAACAATAGGGTTCATGGGTTAAAACAAGATATTCGAATTTAGTTATTTATTTACAGCTATCGAATAAAATACCTTATTTTTAACCTATAAATTTTGAATATGTTAACTATTAAAGCATTTACTTTTAATGCATTTCAAGAAAACACTTATGTGATTTATAACGAAAATGCATTAGCTATAATTATTGATCCTGGCTGCTATGAAATCTCGGAACAACAAGTGCTTCTTGATTTTATTCAAACGAATAAATTACAAGTTAAACGGATGATTTTTACGCATGCACATATAGATCATGTATTGGGTGCCGCATTCATAGAAAAAACATTTGGTTTAAAAATGGAAATGCACGAATTGGAATTAAGCGTGTGGCGTGCAATTCCTAGCTATGCGAGTAATTACGGATTTGTATACAAAGCAGCAGAAGAACCCGAAAGTTTCTTATCCATCGATGATCAAATTCAAATAGGCTCAGATATTTTAACAATTATTTTTACACCAGGCCATTCACCCGGAAGTATTTCTTTTTATTGTGAAGCGCAACAATTTATTATTGCTGGTGATGTATTATTTTTTAAAAGTATTGGCAGAACAGATTTAGCAGGTGGAAATTACGACACCTTAATTCAATCAATTAAAACAAATTTATTTACTTTACCAGCAGAAACAAAAGTGTATGCTGGGCATGGAATAACTACTACCATAGGACAAGAGCGCACCCATAATCCATTTTTACAATAAAATGCGAACCGAATTATTCATCGCTAAGCGATATTTATTTGCAAAAAAATCTACCAATGCCATTACCTGGATTTCTTGGATCTCTGTAATAGGCGTAACTATTGGTACTGCGGCTTTATTTCTAATTCTAAGTGTATTTAATGGATTTGAAGAACTCAATTTAATTTATGCTAAAAAGCTAAGTCCAGATTTAAAAATAACTCCGCGACTGGGTTCAAAATTTAATAAGAATAGTTTAGATACCAATTTATTTCAATCGCCAGAAATTAATTATTATGTAAATGTTTTGGAAGATAATGTTTTGCTGAAATATAATAATTCACAATATTTCGCAACACTTAGAGGGGTTAGCGAGCAATATTTACAATCCAAAGAAATTGATTCTGTAATTAGAGCAGGTACATTTACCTTACAAGAAAACGGACAAGACTATGCCGTAATTGGTAAAGGAATAGAAAACGCACTCGGTATAGATATTACACAACCTATTGAACAAATTGTAGTGTTAGCGCCTAAGCAGAATTCCCGCTTAAACACACTAGACCCAGCTAGTTCATTAAATACTGCGGCTATTTATGCAAGTGGTATTTTTGCTGTTCAACAAGAAATGGATGAGCGTGTAATGTTTGTGCCTATTGGATTTGCCGAGAATTTATTTGCCCAAGAAAATAAATTAAGTAGTATCGATATCTATTTAAACGATGCGAAAGATATGTTAGCCTATCAAAAAATAATACAATCGAACTTGCCTGCTCAATTTATCGTGAAAAATAGATTCCAATTAAACGAATCGCTTTACAAAGTATTGAATACCGAACGATGGGCAGTTTATTTGGTATTAACTTTTATTTTAATTATTGCCATTTGTAATATTATTGGTTCGGTAACCATGTTAATTATTGATAAGCAAAAAGACATTGCAGTTTTAAGAACTTTAGGAGCAACTAAAAATCAGATTCAGAAAATTTATTTTTATGAAGGCATGATGATTTCACTTTTAGGTACATTCATCGGATTATTTATAGGTGCTGGATTTGCTATTTTACAAGCTAAATTTAAACTAATTAGTATTTACTCTTCAACTGGGGCTTATCTTCAAGCCTATCCAGTTAAACTCATTTATACCGATTTTTTATTGGTTTTTGCTACGGTATTTATCATTGCTTTTATTGCAAATTGGTTTAGTGCAAAACAAAGCAGCAATGCAAGTAACAATATCAGGTGGGCAATTGCAGCTAATTAAATTTTCGCAAGCAATTCAAGAATCGTAGCGTGTAAATTTTTTAGTGCCAAAGGAATATTCCAATTTTCTTTGTTTCTTTTTTCAACATAATTAGAAATGCTTCTAATTTGCATACATGGAATTTTTTCGTTCATGCAACAAAAGAAAAAAGCAGCACCTTCCATACTTTCTGTTTGTGGATTATATAGATTTTGTGTTTGTAAAATGCTACTTAATTTTCCATGTGTTTTGTTTACGGTAATTGCCCTAACCTTTTGAATGTCGGCTATTTGCTCGCTTATGATATTTTGCTCTGGTACTAATTCTCCCCAAAGAAATGGAAACTCTTTGGGTGTTTGCAAGCCTAATTGTATCAAAGATAAAAAGGAGCTATCGTCTTCTGCACCCATTTCGGCAAATAAATCTGATGTAATATGCAGTACCTCACCAATATTTAATTTTCTATCAAATGCGCCAGCTATTCCAATATTAATAGCTAAATCAAAAGTGTTTTTACTTAACAATTTGGTTAAATGATAGGTGGTGTTAACCATACCCACGCCAGCAATTAAAAAGGTAATTTCATGTAATTTATTTAAATCAACCGAAACCAAATTTTTAATTGGCTCAATCTCCATTTCAGTAGCAGCAACGATTAAAATCTTCATACACGAAAGTAGTAATTAGCTTGAAAAATAGTAAACAATTAGTAGATAAGTATGTCTTTATATATATTTGCAATTCATATAGCTAAAACATGGTTTTTATTACAAGAAGAGAGCGTTTTAACGCGGCACATAAGTTATTTAGGGAAGAATGGTCACAAGAGCAAAACACCGCGGTGTTTGGGAAATGTGCTAATCCTAATTGGCATGGACATAATTACGAGCTATTTGTAACTGTTAAAGGAGAAATTAATCCGCAAACTGGATTTGTAGTTGATTTAAAAGACCTACGTGATATTATTAATAAAGAAGTAATTAATAAAATCGATCATTCTAATATCAATTTAGATGTTGATTTTATGAAAGGGAAATTAGCTTCTACAGAAGTATTAGCAGTAGAGATTTGGAATCAACTTTTGCCACATATAGAAAAAGATGGTGTAAAATTACATGCTATTAAATTATATGAAACAGAAAATAATTTTGTAGAATATTTCGGATAGTAAAATCATGGAAGAACAAAAAATGGGATATCAGAAATTAGATCACTATAACGAAGAAATTACCAATTCATTAGCTAATAGTTACCAGCATGTTTTGGAAGGAATAGGAGAAGATGTTGCTAGAGAAGGAATCCTTAAAACACCTACTCGTGCTGCAAAAGCGATGCAATATTTAACCCATGGCTATGATTTGAATCCAGCAGAGATTTTAAAATCTGCCATGTTTAAAGAAGATTATTCTCAGATGGTTATTGTTAAAGACATCGAAATTTATTCTTTGTGTGAACACCATTTATTGCCCTTTTTTGGAAAAGCGCACATTGCTTATATACCAAATGGACATATTGTAGGCTTAAGTAAAATTCCAAGAGTAGCAGATGCTTTTGCAAGAAGATTACAAGTACAAGAAAGATTAACAACAGAAATTCTTGATTGCATTCAAGATACCTTAAACCCTTTAGGTGTAGCAGTAGTAATTGAATGTAAACACTTATGCATGAGTATGCGTGGTATACAAAAACAAAATTCGGTAACCACTACTTCGGCATTTACAGGCGCTTTTGAAAACGATATAACCCGTGCAGAATTTATTCGCTTAATAGGCACTAGCTTAGTTTAATTGCCATTTTCGGGGCTTCCAGAC
>JBILIO010000086.1:0-7571 GCA_044349915.1 Sphingobacteriales bacterium
GCAGCATTTGATGAACTATTATTTAAATCAGCAAATTTAACATTGTATATAGAATTATTACTCAATGGATCGGCCACAATACCAGCACAGCTAGTCGCTTTTGCTTGTGATGCATACACTTCAACATAATTATTTTTCACTAAAGTATCCGAACCATTTGGGTTAGTAGCAATTAAAGTAACCGTATATTTCCCGCTTTTTGTATAAGCATGCATCGGATTTTCGGCCATGCTAGTTTGAGTATCTCCAAAATTCCATTGGTAACTAGTTGCTGTTCCCGAAGTATTTACAAACTGCATATCAGTATTTAAATCACATATTAATTTTTCTATGTAAAAATCGGGCGTAGGTATTGCTGTATATTTCTTTCCTACACCAACGGCATACCATGCATCTGTTGTGGCAATATATTCTGGCGAACCAAAGCCGTATAAATCAATAGCAGATTGAATTGAGCCCTTTCTAGCATCGTTAAAATCTGATGATGGACTTAAATAATTCGTTAAATTTCGATAAGCTATTTTACTCGCTTTGAGGTAACCAATTCCTGTTACATCAAAAGTACTTCCAATATCATTTTTGCCTGCACCTCCATCCGATAATAAATAATACCAATAGTTTTGTACACCAGAGTTATTGTGCACGCCACATTGATCGTTACTCCCACTAGGAACACAATTTTTGGTATTGGTCCAGTTCAAGCCACCATAAGTATCTGGATTTTGAAATGCATTTGGATTGGACATATCTCTTAAGGTGAAATTTCCCTTGCCAATTTTCCAACTAGCATTAGAATCTAAGGCATAAATTTCTATCGCTGAACCAAAAATATCAGAAAACGATTCATTTAGCGCGCCCGATTCACTTTCGTAAATTAAATCTGCACTAAATTGTGTGACTGCATGTGCAAATTCGTGCCCTACCACATCTATATGGGTTAAGGGCTGGCTATTGCCATCGCCAAACACCGTATAGCTTCCGTTCCAAAATGCATTGAAATAATTAAAGTCATAATGCAAATACATTTCCATCGCTTTCCCATTACCATCGATACTAATTCTGTTATGAACATTTTTAAAGAAATCAAATGTTTGTTCTGCGCCATAATAAGCATCGGTAGCGGCTTCATCTAAATTTGCATTAAAATTATTCCAATAGTTATTTGAATCAGTGAAGGGAACGGCATTATTTTCGAATTGTTTTTGGCAATTATAGGTTATGATGCCAGTACCCGTATTTCCACGATTTGTTTGAGTCAATACAAATTGTACTGCAGATAAACTATCTGTTGTAATGGTTTTCGTTCCACTGTATTTAGTTACTGCAGTACCTTTACTATTTGCAGTACATAATTTATTGATCAATTTTAATTGTTGACCAGTATTTGCATCTATGTAAATATCCGCAATGGCTAAAGGCATTTCGGTGTAAATAGTAGATTTATATGCATAATAAAACTGTGTTATTCCATCTAATTGCATAGGCAATATTACTAAATGGGTGTTTGGTTGAAACTCAGACGAGGCTTTCTTTTGAAGGCCTGATCCAATCATTTCCCATTTATAATACTTTGCAGGCATTAAAGATTTTGAAATAGACAAAGCTTGTTCAGCAGAAATACTAGGCGTATTCATTGGCAAAATACCTGCATGAAAATCGCCATTAATAATTTCAATTTCACCTGCTTTTTCGTGCACTTTGACGATTGCAAATTCTACAGGTGTTTGCGCATAATATTGTTGAAAGCTAAAATGACGATACTCCGTATTGTTCAATACTTCCGATTTTTCAGATTGAAAATGTAATTCATCTGTTGCATTTAAATCAAATATATTTTCAGCCCAAGTAGTTGAAGTTTTATCAACTCTTAAGTTTTGCCCTTTTTCGAAAACCATAAACGAAGGAAAATTTGTTCTTTCGTTGTATTGAAACTCTTTTAATTTTAATTTAAAAGATGCGGGTAATTTTTTTGTCTCTTTTGCCGAAACCGACAAAGTAACAACCGTTATAAGCAACAATAAAATTCTTTTTTTCATAGGATATAAATTCAATTTTATAGGCAATATAACTAAATAAAGACAATAAAAAAAGGAAGATCCTACTATTTAAACGGCTATATTTTCGAAAATAAATTCCTTTTTAGGACTTAATTTAAGCATGATTTCGGCATCTTTAATCACTTTATCGGCTAATATTTGCTTCGATAAATCATTTAATATGCGCTTTTGCATCACCCTTTTTAATGGACGCGCACCAAATTGTGGATCATACCCTAATTCTCCCAACCAATCTAATGCCTCTTCTGTAGCATTTAAGGTGATACCCATTTCTTGAAGTACTTTTTGAATGCCTTTGAATTGCAAATCAACAATTTCCCTCACTTCTTCTCTACTTAAAGGCGTAAACATAATTAATTCATCGATTCTATTGAGAAACTCTGGACGAATGGTTTTTTTCAATACTTCGAATACGGCTGTTTTTGTTTTTGCAATAATCTCCTCTCGATTTACATCAGTCATTTCTGCAAAATTATCTTGAATTACATTGGCACCAATATTAGAAGTCATGATGATGATGGTGTTTTTAAAATTGACTACTCTACCTTTATTATCAGTTAACCTTCCATCATCTAATACCTGTAATAAAATATTGAATACATCTGGATGCGCTTTTTCAATTTCATCTAATAAAATTACCGAAAATGGTTTTCTTCTAACCGCCTCCGTTAATTGTCCACCTTCATCATATCCTATATATCCTGGAGGCGCACCAATCAACCTCGAAACAGCGTGTCGCTCTTGGTATTCAGACATGTCAATTCTTGTTAACGAATTTTCATCGTTAAATAAAAAATCGGCTAAGGCCTTAGCTAGTTCTGTTTTACCGACACCTGTTGTACCTAAAAATATAAACGACCCAATGGGTTTCTTTTTATCTTGTAAACCAGCTCTGCTTCGCCTAACTGCATCGGCAATGGCTTCAATAGCTTCCGACTGCCCTACTACGCGCTGATGTAATTCTTGTTCTAAATTCAATAATTTATCGCGCTCCGAGGCAATCATTTTATTTAGCGGAATACCGGTCCAACGCGAAACCACTCCCGCAATATCTTCTGCTGTTACTTCTTCTTTCATAATTCTGGAAGTATTTTTTTCCAGTTCAATTTTCAATTGCTCAACAGTATTTTCCGCTTCTTTTATTTTACCATATCTTAATTCTGCCACTTTACCATAATCGCCCGAACGCTCAGCCTGCTCGGCTTCTAGCTTGTATCTTTCTAATAAATCAAGTTGTCCTTGAATATTATTGACTATTTGCTTTTCTGCATTCCATTTGGCACGAAAACTATTTCGCTGCTCCGATAAATTGGCTATTTCTTCGGACAGTTCTGTTAATCTTTTTGTTTCTCCTTCGCGTTTAATGGCTGCCCTTTCAATTTCTAATTGCATGATTCGGCGTTCAATTTCATCTAATGCTTCGGGCACCGAGTCCATTTCTAGTCTTAATTTTGCTGCCGCTTCGTCCATTAAATCGATGGCCTTGTCTGGCAAAAAACGATCTGCAATATAACGCTGCGATAATTCTACCGCTGCAATAATAGCCTCGTCTTTTATGATTACTTTATGATGAATTTCGTATTTCTCTTTTAAGCCACGCAAAATACTAATGGCATCTTCGATATCTGGCTCTTCTACCAATACCTTTTGAAACCTGCGTTCTAGCGCTTTATCTTTTTCAAAATATTTTTGATATTCGTTTAAGGTAGTGGCGCCAATCGCACGTAATTCGCCACGAGCCAATGCTGGTTTTAAAATATTAGCCGCATCCATAGCACCTTCAGAAGCACCGGCACCAACTAGCGTATGAATCTCATCAATAAATAAAATAATTTGTCCATCACTTTTAATGACTTCTGAAATTACTGCTTTTAATCTTTCTTCGAACTCCCCTTTGTATTTTGCGCCTGCAATTAAAGCGCCCATATCTAAAGAAAAAACCAATTTCGATTTTAAGTTTTCGGGCACATCACCATTCACTATTCTATAAGCAATTCCTTCTGCTATGGCGGTTTTACCAACACCCGGTTCGCCAATTAAAATTGGATTATTTTTGGTACGACGCGATAAAATTTGGATAACTCTTCTAATTTCTTCGTCTCTACCTATTACCGGATCTAACTTTCCAGAAGATACCGCATCATTTAAATTTCTTGCGAATTTAGCTAATGATTGATAGGTAGCTTCGGCATTTTGGTCCGTTACTTTTTGATCGCCTCTTAAAGCAAAAACAGCCGCCTTCAAATCTTTTTCTTTTAAACCCGCATCTTTTAACATGCTAGCTGTTTTATCGCTTCCAGCTAAAATGGCTAAAAGCAAATGATCTACCGTTATAAATTCATCTTTGAAAGTTGCTAATAATGCACTGGCCTTTTGAAAAACCTGATTACTATCTCTAGAAAAAAATGGATCCCCGCCTTGTACTTTTGGATAGGCCAAAACTAAGGCATCGTTTACCTCTTGTATTCGCTGCGGCGCAATATTAAGTTTTTTAAATAAAAATTTTATTACATTTTCATCTACCGAAAACATCCCCTTTAAAATATGAGCGGGTTCGATTGCTTGTTGTTGATTAGCCTGGGCAATTTCCACTGCTTTGTTAATCGCCTCTTGAGATTTAATGGTGTACTGATTAAAGTTCATGTTCAACGCTGTTAGTATAGCGTATAAACCATTGCTCAAATTGCAAGCCAAAGGCCATAACAAGCAAACAACTGAAATTCTGTCTGTTGTAATTGTAATTAACTGCCTTAATTACTGATTCAAGAAAAAATAAAGGAAATTTTGTCGCTAATTATTTTGCCCAAATAGCAGGGTCTGCTCTCCAAGATTTCAATAATTCAACTTCATTTGGATTGATACAACTAGACTCCAATGCTTGATCGATTAGGTCGTCGTAATTACTCAAGGAAATAAGTTTACAATTTGCGTTTTTGAAGTTTTGATTAGCTACTTCGAATCCATAAGTGAAAATAGAAACCATGCCTATTACTTCGCAGCCTGCAGCTCGTAAAGCTTCTACCGCTTTTAAACTGCTGTTGCCAGTCGAAATTAAATCTTCTACTACTACTACTTTTTGACCTTCTTTTACTTCCCCTTCAATCATGTTGTTCATGCCATGATCTTTTGGTGCCGAACGAACATATGCAAATGGTAAACCCAATTCTTGCGCGACTAAAACACCTTGAGGAATTCCTGCGGTTGCGACACCAGCAATTAAATTTGCAGAAGAAAATTCTTCGTGGATTACTTCTGCTAATCGTTGACGAATGTATGTTCTTACCGTTGGATAAGATAAAGTAATTCTATTATCACAATAAATTGGTGAATTCCAACCCGAAGCCCATGTAAATGGTTTTTGTGGCTGCAATTTGATGGCTTTGATTTGTAACAAAAATTCTGCTACTTTTAAAGAAGTTTCTTTAGTATTAAACATAGCGCAAATGTATAAAATTTATATAAATCAAAACGTCTTAGTTATTTCACAATTAGACAATTCTAGTCAAGAAGTTTTACACAATGCCTCAAACAATTCTGAATCAGCTGTTTTAACAATTTCAAAGGAGGAAATAATTAATATAATTGGGCAAAAAAACATCATATGTGCAAACCCCACAGCAGTTTTCAACCAACTAAAACAACAATTTACGCTGATTAATGCAGCCGGCGGCTTAGTTAAAAATAGCCAATCGGAATATCTTTTTATTTTTCGACGCGGAAAATGGGATTTACCTAAAGGAAAATTAGACGAAGGGGAAGATTTTGAAACAGCGGCTATCAGAGAGGTTCAAGAAGAATGCGGCATCACCCATATTGAACTAGGCGATTTATACCACCTAAGCTATCATATTTATGAAGAAAATAACGATTGGATTTTAAAGCAAACCAATTGGTATTTGATGAAAAGTGAGGAGAAGAATTTAATCCCTCAACTGGAAGAAGGCATTACACAAACAGCTTGGCTTCCTACAAGTCAATTCGAAAAAGTACGCGAGAACACCTATGCTTCGATCGATGAAATTATTAGCAAATTACTTTAAGCCTAAAAGTATACCTGCAATTTCTTTTGGCACAAACTGACTAATGTCGCCACCATTTCTTAAAATATCTCGAACAATAGTGGAGCTAATGGCCGAATAGCCTGGCCTGCTTATAATAAATACACTTTCAATATCTGGATGCATCGACTGATTCATTTGTGAAATGGCTTTTTCGTATTCGAAATCTGAGGCAGAACGAATGCCCCGAATCATATACTGAGCGCCTATTTGCTTACAATATTCGACGGTTAAACCTTCGTAAGTGGCTACTTTAATTTTGGGTTCATGCTGAAAAACCAATTGCAACATTTCTTCTTTTTTTTCATTTGAAATAAAACCTTGCTTGGTATTATTTAAACCAATACCTACTACCACCTCATCAAATAAAGGCAATGCTCTTTTTAAAATATCAATATGAGCCACTGTTATTGGATCAAAAGATCCTGGAAATAATGCAATTTTTTTCATTTGCTTTTTATGCTAATAATTTAAAAAAAGAAAAACTAGTAGAACCATAGGTTCTGGTTTCTTGATAGCCTTTACCATTACTTATATTTTGCAAACTGGCATGTTCAATAATTAAAACACCTGCCGTATTTAATATGCCTTGTTCCATTACCAAGTCTGCTATCTCTGCAATACGGGGCATATCGTATGGCGGATCTGCAAAAATAATATCATATGTTGTTTGCTCCAATTTTAAAAACTTAAACACATCGTCTACGATCAAATTGGCATTTTCAAATTTTAATTTCTGAAAAGTTTCTTTGATAAATCTTACGCAATTAAGGTGCTTATCTACACAAGTAATATCGGTACAGCCGCGAGAAGCAAATTCGTAACTCATATTACCCGTTCCCGAAAACAAATCTAATATTTTCAAGCCATCGAAATCAAAACTATTGATCAAGATATTAAACAATGCTTCTTTTGCCTGATCTGTTGTGGGTCTTACTGGCAAATTAGTAGGCGCTTGCAAACGAACGCCTCTCCATTTTCCACTAATTATTCGCATAAACGAGTGGTAAATAAAGTTAAAAAAGAAGGATAAACCTGTTCTTCTTCCATTCTGACAGCATATTTAGAACGCTTATCGAGTGGGGCAATTTGAACATTAGCAAAATATTTTTGCAGGATAGCAAATGCAGGCGTTTCGCGCGCTATATTTCCTGCTAAACTTACATGCAATTGATCGGTGCTAAGCTTAAACTGCTCTGCAATAAATAATGGATAATACACCAAATCTTCTGGTGTTTGAAAAGCAAAAGTATTATAAAGTTTTAGTTTATTGTTTTCAATCAAACAAATTTCTAATAAGCCTTCGTGTAAAACAATATACATGGCCGCTTGCGTATTACTTGCCGCTAATTCAAGGCCGTATGAAATGGTGCTGGCTGCTGCATGAATAAATTCTACTTGAGGGAATCGATTGGTCACAATCGAAACTAATTCTTTATGCACCGCAAATGCCATG
>JBILIO010000087.1:0-7533 GCA_044349915.1 Sphingobacteriales bacterium
TTATACCCGTTCTCGCTTCAGATTCTTCATCTATTTCAACACTTACCTGATCACCAACTGCAATTGGATTAGTTGTTTTAATTCCTTTGGTTCGAAATTTGCCTTTAATTCTACAATCGAGTACCGTACCATCTTCTAATTGAACATGGTACCAACTGCCGGTAGATTTAATGACTAATCCTTTCAAAATTATTTATTTAAAATATCGCTTTTGCAATTTGTAATGTTGGCTCGGCATTGCCCATGGTATAATAGTGCAATACTGGTGCGCCTGCTTCAATCAATCCTTTTGATTGATGAATTAACCAATCTACTCCAACCTTTTTTACATCTTCATCTGTTTTACATTGATTGATTGCTTCCGACAAATCACTTGGAATGTCAATATTAAAGATTTTTGGTAAATTAATTAATTGTTTTTTGCCTGTGATTGCTTTTAAGCCCGGAACAATGGGCACATGAATCCCATTAGCCCTGCATAGTGCTACAAAATCAATGTATTTTTGGTTATCAAAAAACATTTGGGTGACAATAAATTCTGCTCCTAAATCAACTTTCTTTTTTAAGTAAGTCAAATCAGTTTTCATGTTAGGTGCTTCGAAATGTTTTTCGGGATAACCAGCCACACCAATACAAAAATTAGTTGCCGTCGAAAGTTCTCCTTCTTCGTGCATATAAACACCATTATTTAAATCACTCACTTGTTTTAATAATTCGGATGCGTATGCATGACCACCTGGCGTAGGAATAAAATTTGGTTCTGCTTTGCGCGAATCTCCTCTTAACACCAACACGTTATCGATTCCCAAAAAAGCTAATTCAATTAATGCATTTTCGGTTTCTTCTTTGGTAAATCCTCCACAAATTAAATGTGGTACAGCATCTACATTATAACGATGCATAATAGCCGCGCAAATAGCTACTGTACCTGGTCTTTTTCGGTAAGCTACTTTTTCTAATAAGCCGTTTTCTCGTTGCTTATAAATAAAATCTTCGCGATGATACGTTACATCAATAAATGGTGGATTGAATTCCATCAGTGGATCAATGGTGTCAAAAATTGACTGAATGCCTTTACCTTTTAATGGTGGCAAAAGCTCGAAAGAAAACAATGTTTTCTTTGCGTTTTTAATATGTTCTACTACTTTCATATGCTATAAATTAATAGGCCAAGTTTGGCGCTAACCATCTTTCTGTTTCTGCTACTGTTAAACCTTTTCTTTCGGCATAATCAATTACTTGATCTTTACCAATTTTTCCTAAACCAAAATACCTTGCTTGTGGATGTGCAAAATAAAATCCGCTCACCGCTGCCGTTGGATACATGGCAAAGTTTTCGGTAAGGTTGATGCCTGTATTTGCTTCGACGTTTAATAAATCGAAAAGTGTTCTTTTTTCAGTATGGTCTGGACAGGCCGGATACCCTGGCGCCGGACGAATACCCGTATATTTTTCTTTGATTAATTCTTCGTTAGATAAAGTTTCATTTTTTGAATAAGCCCAAATTTCTTTTCTTACAATTTGGTGCAGTCTCTCTGCAAAAGCTTCGGCTAAACGATCGGCTAATGCTTTCACCATAATTGAATTATAGTCGTCGTGGTTTTTTTCAAATTCTTCGACCATTTTTTCTATACCAATTCCGGTAGTTACCGCAAAGGCACCGAAATAATCTTGCTTAGCACTTTCTTTGGGTGCCACAAAATCTGATAAGGCGTAATAAGGAGTTAGGTCTGCCTTTTCGGCTTGTTGACGAAGCGTGTGAATTGTTGCAATAGTTGAAGTTCGGTTTTCATCTGCGTAAATTTCGATGTCATCGCCTACACTATTTGCCGGGAAAAATCCAACAACCCCTTTTGCCGTTAATAATTTTTCGTCGATAATTTTTTTCAATAGTACTCTCGCATCATCGAATAATTTTTTAGCTTCTATTCCAACATATTCGTCGTTGAAAATTTTTGGATAACTGCCTCTTAATTCCCAAGTGTGGAAGAATGGAGTCCAATCTATATATTGAGCTAATTCTTCTAAATCAAAATTATCAAATACCTGTACTCCAAGTGCAGCAGGCTTTACAGGCGTTTCGTTTGCCCAATCAATCGGCAACTTTCTTGCGCGTGCATCTGCAATTGGCTTCACTGTTTTAGTAGTAGCCTTGGCTAAATATTCGATATTTGTTTTTTCGTAATCGGCTGCAATTTCTGCAATATAATTTTTTCGTGTTTCTTTATTCAATAAATTACTCACTACAGTAACCGATCGACTGGCATCTAATACATGCACTACTGGGCCTGCATAGTTTGGATTAATTTTTACAACCGTATGAATTCTAGAAGTAGTTGCACCGCCAATAATTAATGGCGTGTTTAATCCTTCTCTTTCCATTTCTTTTGCAAAATGGACCATCTCGTCTAATGATGGCGTAATTAAACCACTTAATCCAATAATATCTACTTGGTGTTTTTTAGCTTCTTCTAAAATTTTAGATGCAGGTACCATTACCCCCAAATCAATTACTTCGTAATTATTACAAGCCAATACCACGCCGACAATATTTTTACCAATATCGTGTACATCACCTTTTACGGTTGCCAATAATACTTTGCCTTGTGATGAACTTTGTGATAAAGATGGATTAGCTAATTTTTCTTCTTCGATAAATGGCAATAAATAGGCAACTGCTTTTTTCATTACCCTCGCGCTTTTAACTACTTGGGGTAAAAACATTTTTCCTGCACCAAATAAATCGCCAACCACATTCATGCCATCCATTAAAGGCCCTTCGATTACTTGAATGGGTCTTTCAAAAATTTGTCGCGCTTCTTCTACATCTTCGTCTAAAAACTCGATGATGCCTTTAACTAATGAATGCGTTAAACGCTCTTGCACGGTGCCTTTGCGCCACTGCTGTTCTTCCTTAGTAACTTCTTTACTCTTCCCTTTTAGTTGTTCTGCAAAATTAACTAAGCGTTCGGTTGCGTCTGGATTTCTATTCAACAAAACATCTTCTACTAATACGAGTAAATCTTTTGGAATTTCTTCGTACACTTCGAGCATGCCTGCATTCACAATACCCATGTCGAGTCCTGCTTGAATGGCATGGTATAAAAATGCCGAGTGCATGGCTTCTCTTACAATATTGTTTCCCCTAAATGAAAAAGAAATATTACTTACGCCGCCGCTAACTTTTGCCAATGGCAAGTTTTGCTTAATCCATTTGGTTGCGTTGATAAAATCTACTGCATAATTGTTGTGTTCTTCTAAACCAGTTGCAACTGTTAAAATATTTGGATCGAAAATAATATCTTGTGCAGCAAAGCCGACAATATTAGTTAAGATATCGTATGACCTTTTGCAAATTTCAATTCTTCTTTCGTAAGAATCCGCTTGTCCTTTTTCGTCGAAAGCCATTACTACCATGGCCGCACCATAGCTTTTTACTTTATTTGCATAAGCAATAAAATTTTCTTCTCCTTCTTTTAACGAAATAGAATTAACAATTGCTTTTCCTTGTACGCATTTTAATCCTGCTTCAATAACCGACCATTTAGAGGAATCAATCATGATGGGCAATTTGGCAATATCGGGTTCGGAAGCAATTAAATTTAAAAATTTTACCATAGCTGCTTCGGAGTCGAGCATGCCTTCGTCCATATTTACATCTATGATTTGCGCACCGCCTTCTACTTGTTGTCTAGCAACAGCCAGTGCCGCATCAAAATCGCCCGCTAAAATTAATTTAGCAAATTTAGGCGAGCCCGTTACATTGGTTCGTTCGCCTATGTTTACAAAATTGGTTATCGGCGTTAACACCAAAGGCTCCAATCCACTTAATCTTGTATATGGTTCTTGTTTTTTTATTTCGCGAGGTTTTGCTTTTCCAGCTTCGATGGCAATGGCGCGAATATGATCTGGTGTGGTTCCGCAACATCCACCAACAATATTTAAAAATCCGCTTTCCACAAAATCTTGAATGTGTACACACATTTTTTCTGGACTTTCGTCGTATTCTCCAAACTCATTAGGTAAGCCCGCATTTGGATAAGCACTCACAAACACTTCTGCTTTGTTAGCTAACTCTTCGATATAAGGACGCATTTCTTTTGCCCCTAAAGCGCAGTTTAATCCTATACTTAATAAATCAATATGCGTTACAGAATTTAAAAATGCTTCGGTTGTTTGTCCAGATAAAATTCTACCGCTGGCATCGGTAATGGTTCCCGAAATCATCACAGGAATTTTTTTACCACTTGTTTTTGCATAGGCATCTATAGCAAACAAACACGCTTTCGCATTTAAAGTATCGGTAATGGTTTCAATTAAAATAACATCAGATCCACCATCCATTAAACCTTTAATTTGTTCGGCATAAGTAGCCGCCAATTCGTCGAAATGCATGGCTCTAAATCCAGGATCATTTACATCCGGAGATAAAGAAAGTGTGCGCGTAGTTGGACCAATTGCACCCGCTACAAACCTTGGTTTGCTTGGGTCTAGTTGAGTGAATTCGTCTGCTGCTGCTCTGGCAATTTTAGCGCCTTCGAAATTAAGTTCGTAAACCAATTCGGGCATTTGGTAATCTTCTAA
This sequence comes from Sphingobacteriales bacterium, assembly GCA_044349915.1. Classification (GTDB taxonomy): domain Bacteria; phylum Bacteroidota; class Bacteroidia; order Sphingobacteriales; family Sphingobacteriaceae; genus CAIKLP01. The sequence continues at coordinate 4,585 of JBILIO010000087.1, forward strand.
TGAAATCGAATTACAACTAAAAGTATTGGTTTCGATAATATCGGCACCAGCTGCTAAATATTCTTTATGAATAGCCAAAATAATATCTGGCCTGATTAAATTTAATAAATCATTATTTCCCTTTAAATCACATGGGTGATTGGCAAATCTAACACCTCTAAAATCTTTTTCTTCTAATTTATAGCGTTGAATCATGGTGCCCATGGCGCCATCTAACACTAAAATTCTGTTGGCAAGCTCTTTTCTAATAGTTGACATAAACAAATAATTAACCCAATGGGCGTATATACTATTGCTTATCTGAAAACCAGGGAGCTGATATTCCTTATCGTTCTCGAATTTCGAGTAGATTTTAGCACCTTGTTAGCACAGGTTGCTAAGACATCGTAGGGTCTAGTCCCTCCGTCTTTCTTGATAAGCAAGGCAAAGAAAAGGAATTTATGATTGAAATACAAGTAAATAGGAAAATTTTAAGCTAACCGTTTGGTCATTGAAGCATCTATGATGTCAAATAGCTGTTGCGGCTTTAGGTTTCTCCAATTAAAATCATCGAAATCGCCGCCAAATGAAATATAATAATCAATATTGGCGCGTTTAAATTCTTCGATTACATGTTCCCTAAAATTGATTGCCGCTATCCATCCATCTTCAATATCTTGAAACCATTCTTCGTAATAACAATCGTCGGAGCAATGAAAGTTTAAAATATTTTCGCCTAATAAAATAAATTTGGTAATACCTTGTTCCACTAGCAATTCAATAATTTCTCTTTTCAGAAACATGATATCATTGGTAATGCAATCGTTCCATTCTCCAATAAATTCGATGATTGCAAAATTTTTATCGTAATCGGCAAAAATTATTTTGAGGTATAAGGTAGGTGATCCGAAAAAATCCCATTGTGGGTGAATGTAAAAATTATAAATGGTTTCAGAAAACTCGAATTCGCTGTATTCCTTTCCATAGAAGGGAGACAAGTCATCTTCAACCGAATTATAATCGTCTCTCCATTTGTAAAAAGGCTCAATATCGTGCATATTATTTATTTGTAAATGCTTCCATCGCTTTTCTTACATTTCCATGTAAAGCAATTAATTCATTCGCTAATTTTTCGTCGATGTTTAATTCGTCCATGAGCATTTTTGCGCCGCGGTGAATTAATTTATTATTTGATAATTGCATGTCGACCATTTTGTTTCCTTTCACCCTACCCATACGAATCATGCATGCGGTACTAATCATATTTAAAATCATTTTTTGTGCAGTGCCCGATTTCATGCGCGTACTCCCTGTTACATATTCGGGACCAACCAGCACTTCTATTGGAAATTCGGCGGCATTGGCAACAGCCGATCCTGTATTACATACAATTGCGCCAGTGGTAATGCCAGCTTGCCTTGCAGCGCTTAATCCGCCTACCACATAGGGCGTAGTGCCAGATGCTGCAATGCCAATCAAACAATCTTTATTTGTAATTTGATAGTCTTGTAAGTCTTTCCAGGCTTGCGTTGTATCGTCTTCTGCAAATTCAACCGCTTTGCGAATGGCTGTATCGCCTCCGGCAATAATGCCAATTACAATTCCATGTGCAACACCAAAAGTTGGAGGAATTTCCGAAGCATCTACCACCCCTAGTCTGCCGCTGGTTCCTGCGCCAATATAAAACAGCCTACCACCTAACTGTAATTTTGGAAAGACTGCTGCAATCAATCGCTCAACGCTAGGCAATACGGCATTTACAGCCAATGCCACTTTTTGATCCTCTGTATTAATATTGCTAATTATTTCTGCAATCGATTTGTTTTCTAATTGTTCGTAAATAGATGATTGCTCTGTAATTTTCTCCATATGATTGAATATTGAGGATGGTAGCCTTATTAAAAATACAAATTAACTATATTCGTATCGTAATTGAAAACAAATATTCAATTGTCGAAAAATAATTTACTCATGCGCCATAAAAGAAGATTTAATTTTGCTCAACCTGTTTTTTTTAGCCTATTACTCCTTATTGGTATGTTTTTAGGGTTCAAATTCCATGTCGAAATAGGCAGCCTTTTGCGAAGCAAAACAGGCAATAAAATAGATCAGGTATTTAACCTTGTTGACAAAAAATATGTCGACACTGTTGATTTAAAAAAATTAGAAAGCGAAACCATTGAAGGTATGTTGTCGCAGCTCGATCCACACAGTGTATACATTCCAGCCGAAGATGTAAAAAAATCAAACGAAGATTTAGAAGGTAATTTTGAAGGCATTGGCGTAGAATTTTTTATCGTGAAAGATACTATTTATGTAGTGTCTGTTATTCCAGGTGGCCCATCAGAAAAACTAGGCATCAAAGCAGGTGATAAGATTGTGAAGGTGAATGGTAAAATTGTAGCTGGTAAAAAAATTAAGAACGCTGAGGTGACCGGTTCGCTTCGTGGACCAAGTAATTCATTCGTTAAAATTAGTGTGAAACGAATTGGCATTGCAAAATTAATTGACTTTAATATTCAAAGAGGCAATGTTCCTTTAAACAGTTTAGATGCAGCATACATGGCCGCTCCAGGCATTGGCTATATTAAAATAAATACTTTTGCAGCTACTACCTACGACGAATTTTTTGAAGGAATTACCAAGCTAAAAAAACAAGGATTAAAAAGTTTGATTTTAGACTTAAGAGGTAATCCGGGCGGCTACCTGAGTGCGGCCATTATGATAGCCGATGAATTTTTAACAGCTAAAAAATTGATCGTATACACCGAAGGTAAATCTTCGCCTAAAAAAGAAGACTTTGCCACCGCTGCTGGAAATTTCGAAAAAGGCAAATTAATTGTTTTAGTAGATGAAGGTTCTGCATCGGCTAGCGAAATAGTTGCAGGCGCAGTGCAAGATTGGGACAGAGGAATTATTGTTGGCAGAAGATCTTTTGGCAAAGGCTTAGTACAAGAACAGTCCATGTTA
>JBILIO010000088.1:0-7514 GCA_044349915.1 Sphingobacteriales bacterium
GTAAAAGTCCCATTTTAATTAAAGCTTTATTTTAATTATACTTGTTTTTAAATTAATTTCAAATGAAACAAGGTATTCTATTTTTCAGCTTTTTATTTATGTCTATGTTAGCGAGCGCATTCAACCCTAAAGTAAATTACGAATTAGCTTTTAGTCAAGCGCAAGCACATTACGTTGATGTTAAACTAACAATACAACAAAACGATAAAGAAAGTATTGATTTTAAAATGCCAGTTTGGGCTCCAGGGTCTTATTTGGTTCGAGAGTTTGCTAGAAATGTAGAAGGAGTAGTAGCCACTAATTCGAAAAACGAAAGTTTATTTTGTGAAAAAATCAATAAGAATACTTGGCGCGTAAAAGCAGGAAAAAACACAGAAGTTGTTTTTCAGTATAGAGTGTATGCTTTTGAATTATCTGTTCGTACTAGTTTTATAGACGATGCACACGCATATCTAAATGGCAGCTCCATTTTTATGTACGCAGAAGGTTTGAAAGAAGCGCCTATTCAGCTAAAAATTACGCCTCATACAAATTGGAAAAAAATATCTTGCAGCTTAACTAAAAGCAATACTAATCCATTCGAATTAACCGCGCCTAATTATGATATGCTTGCAGATGCGCCCATAGAAATAGGCAATCAAGATATTATCGCATTTGAAGTGCTAGGCATTCCGCATGAGGTAGCAATGGTAGGTCAAGGTAATTACGACAGCGAAAAAATAAAAAAAGATTTTACAAAAATAATCGAAGAGACAAAAAGTATATTCGGAACGCATCCTTGTAAGAATTATGTTTTCATTGTACATAATGTAAATGCAGGCGGCGGCGGATTAGAGCATTTAAATTCGACTACCTTGCAAATGCAACGCAATGCCTATGCAGCAGAGGTTACCTATAATGGATTTTTAAGTTTAGTCGCACACGAATATTTTCATTTATGGAATGTAAAAAGATTAAGACCCATTGCTTTAGGTCCATTTAATTACGATGAAGAAAATTACACCCGAATGCTTTGGGTCGCAGAAGGCTTTACTGCATTTTACGATAATTGGATAGTTCGTAGAACAAAACATTTAACGGCAGAAAAATATTTAGAAGTTATTGCTAACGAATTTACAGCGCTAGCAAATTTGCCGGGGGCGAAAGTGCAATCTTTAAGCGAATCGAGTTTTGATGCTTGGATAAAATTTTATCGTCGCAACGAAAATTCTGGTAATAACCAAGTTTCTTATTATGACAAGGGCAGCGTTATAGCCTTGATGTTAAATTTAGCAATCATTAAAAATAGCAATGGCACACAAAGTCTAGACGATGTGATGAAATACATGTATGCTAAATGTGAAGATGGCAAAGCGACCGGATATACAGACGAAGAATTTAAATCAGCGTTAGAGAAATACGCCGGACAAAATCTAGATTCATTTTATGCCGACTATATAGATGGTCTTAAGCCAATTGATTTTACTGCTATTGCTGCCACTGCAGGCTTAAAAATAACGGATTTAAATGCAGGAAAAAATGAAATTTATTTAGGAATCAATACAAGTAATGTTTCTGGAAAGTTAATGGTTACCGCGATTTCAAATGTGAGTGCTGCATATGCTGCTGGCTTAAATGTAAACGATGAAATTATTGCTATTGATAATTACCGAACAGACGATATCACAAAGGCAACAGCAAACAAAAAGCCTGGAGAGGCAATAGCGCTATTAGTTGCAAGAGATGGTCTGATTAAAAAAGTTAGTATTGTATTAACAAAAAATGCCAACGTAAAATATAAATTAGAAAAACTAACAGAACAAACGCCGGCACAAGAAATAATATTTAAGGCTTGGATTAAATAATGACTATGCAAAAAGTAACAAGGGTTTTTGATTTACTTACCTTTATTCAGGAAGAACATGTAGGTAAAACTATTTTTTCTTACAAGGTTAATAATGAATGGACGCATACCTCCACCGAGGCATTTGCAAATGCAGTAAATGAGTTAAGCCTTGGCTTATTAAAATTAGGCATAAAAAAAGGAGATGCGATAGCTACTATTTCTTCGAATAGGCCTCAATGGAATATAGTTGATTTTGCAGTCATGCAAATTGGCGGTATACATGTACCGCTCTACCCAACCCTTTCGGCAGCAGATATTACTTATATTTTAAATGATGCGGAAATTAAAATTGTATTTGCAGAAAACGAAGCCCTGGCAGAAAAAATTAATGCAGTTATCTTGCAATCGCCAAGTGTGCAAAGCATCTATACTTTTGAATTAACGCCCGCGTTTAAACATTGGCAAAGCATTGCATTATTAGGTGATAGCTCAGATAAATCTTTAATTGAACAATTTCAATCAGCGGTTTTACCTACCGACCTGTTCACTTTAATTTACACTTCTGGCACAACCGGAAACCCAAAAGGGGTGATGCTTACACATCAAAATTTATTGAGTAATTTATTTGCGGCAAGCCCTTTAATTCCTCCTGGGGCCTATCGTTCATTAAGCTTTTTACCCTTATCACATATATACGAACGAATTATTGTGTATATGTATTTAAGTAAAGGAACTAATATTTATTATGCTGAATCATTAGATAAAATTGCGGCAAATTTTTTGGAAGTCAAGCCAAATATGTTTACCACTGTTCCAAGGTTATTAGAAAAAGTGTACGATCGAATTGTAGAAAAAGGAAATCAATTAAAAGGTATCAAAAGATTATTGTTCTTTTGGGCATTAAACTTAGGATTGAAATATGAATATGATGGGGCAAATGGTTGGTGGTACGAATTCCAATTAAAAATTGCGAATAAAATTATATTCAATAAGTGGCGCGATGCTTTTGGAGGCAATGTAGTGGCTGCTGCTTCAGGCGGAGCTGCCTTGCAAGATCGATTGGCTCGGGTATTTTGGGCGGCTAAAATTCCAATTTTACAAGGCTATGGTTTAACCGAAACATCACCGGTTGTAACCATGACAGGTATAGATTCTGATAAACATTTTTTTGGCACTTGTGGTCCTGTTATTCCAGGCGTAGAAATGAAATTAGCCGCAGACGGTGAAATTTTAGTAAAAGGGCCTAACATAATGCAAGGTTATTATAAGAATCCTGTTGCAACTGCAGAGGTGATTGATGCAGATGGATGGTTTCATACGGGAGATATTGGGGTATTAGTACAGGATAAATATTTAAAAATTACCGATCGAAAAAAGGAAATTTTTAAAACAGCAGGTGGAAAATACATTGCACCAGGGGTGATGGAAAATAAATTCAAAGAATCAAAATTTATCGAACAAATAGTGGTGATTGGAGAAAATGAGCGATTCCCTGCTGCACTTATTGTTCCGAGTTTTTCGTTTTTAAAAGATTGGTGTAAGCTTAAAAAGCTTAATTACACTAGTGATCAAGAGATGGTTGCAAATCCTGTTATAGTGGCTAGAATTCAAAAAGAAGTAGATAAATATAATTTAGGATTTGGTAATTGGGAACAAATTAAAAAATTCGAATTGCTACCTAAAGAATTTGCTATAGATGCAGGTGAAATGACACCCAAATTAAGTTTGAAAAGAAAAGTGATTTTACAAAAATACGAACCATTAATCTTAAAAATTTACGACTACAAAAATACGAGTCTATAATTTTTGTAAGCCAACTTTATAGGTTTGTAAGCATCTTTCTCTTGCAAATTTATGATCAACAATGGGTGCTGGATAATTGAATTCTTGAAATTCTGGCACCCATTTTTTGATGTAGCTAAATTTGGGATCAAACTTTTTAGTTTGTTCTGCAGGATTAAAGATTCGAAAATAAGGGGCTGCATCACAACCGCAGCCAGCTGCCCATTGCCAACCTCCATTGTTTGAAGACAACTCAAAGTCTAGCAACTTTTTAGCAAAATAAGCTTCGCCCCATTGCCAGCTAATTAATAAATGTTTGGTTAAAAAGCTTGCAACAATCATGCGAACTCTATTGTGCATAAATCCTGTTGCGTTTAATTCTCGCATGCCTGCATCCACAATTGGATAACCTGTTTGACCATTGCACCATTTTTCGAATTCATCTTCGTTTTTTCTCCATTCAATATGATTGTAATTTGGTTTAAATGCGGAATTAACTACATAAGGGAAATGCCAAAGAATTTGAAAATAAAAATCTCGCCAAACCAATTCGTTAAACCATGTTTCACTTTTACCAAAAGAAGCTTTTGCCAATGCGCGAATACTAACGGTTCCAAACCTAAGGTGTACGCTAATTCTGCTGGTTCCCTTAACACTAGGAAAGTTGCGGGTGTTGGCGTATTCTTTTAAAATAGATTCAAATTCGATCACCGGAAATTGAATTTCGCTTGGTTCAAAACCAATTTCTTCCAAACTTGGAATTGGGAAGCCATTATTTGCATAAAAATTAGTAAAATATTTTTGGCTATCGAATGACTTAAAACTTTCTGCGGTTAAAGTTTTGTAGTATTTGTTTTTGTAGGCAGTAAAAACCGTATAAGGCAAGCCATCATCTTTTACTACCTCCTTTTTTTCAAAAATACATTGGTCTTTAAAAGTTAATAGCGCATTATTTTTACTTAAGAGCCAATCGTTGATGGCAGCATCTCTTTGAATCGCATTCGGTTCGTAATCGTGGTTGGCATATACATCGCCAACGCTTGTATTATTAGGCATTTTGGCTTGCAGTTCATTTTTAAATACGGATAATGGATCGCCGTAAAAAACCCACAAACTACTGCCTAGTTTTGCTAATTCAGCATTTAATTTTAAAAGTTGTTGATGAATAAAACTAATCCTTGCATCATTTTTATCCGTTAATTTAGAAAGGATGTTTTTATCAAAAATAAAAATAGCTTGTACTGGTTCGCCTTTACTCAATGCAGCAAATAAACCATGGTTATCGGCCAGTCTTAGGTCTCTTCTAAACCAAAAAATCGTCATCTTTTTATGCATGGTATATTTTAGTTAAGCTTCCTGTTAGCTTTTCAAAATTAAATTTAAATCCAGTTGCAATTATTTTTTCAGCAGATACTTTAGTACTAGCTAATACAATAATAGACATTTCGCCAAGCAGTAATCGGATTATAAAGGAAGGAATTTTTGGTAAAAAAATATATCTATTTAAAATTTTCGCTAAAACATTCGTAAAGTTTTGGTTACTACATGGATGAGGGCTTACCGCATTATAGGCGCCATTTAGCGACTTATTTTCTAGCGCAAATATATACATATTGACTAAATCATCTTCATCAATCCAGCTCATCCATTGTTTACCATCGCCAATTGGAGCGCCTATTCCAGCTAAAATCGGTTTAGCCATTTTTGGTAAAGCACCTCCTTCTTTTGACAACACAATGCCAGTTCTTAGTTTGATGGTTCGAATACCCATTGTGGTAAATAAATCTATTTTCCTTTCCCATTTTTCGCAACAATCTCCTAAAAAATCGGTAGCAGGCTTTGCGTTTTCGTTGTAAATTTTATGAGGGTTAGAAGGATAAATTCCTGTAGCCGATGCCGCAATGAAAGTATCTATTGGTAATGACATTTTTTGTACATAATCAAAAAGCAGCTGCGTACTATTTACGCGACTATTGACAATTTCTTCTTTTCTTTTAACGGTCCATTTTTTATCGGCAATTCCTGCGCCAGCCAAATGTATAATTGCATCAACACCTTCGAATGCATTTTCATCTATGCTATTTTTTTCGATATCCCAGCTGTAAGATTTTATTAATGCATGATGGATTGGCTGCCTACTTAAATGTTTTACTTGATAGCCTTTTGCGATTAATGCGAGGCTTAATTTGCTGCCAATTAATCCAGATCCGCCGGTAATTAAGATGGTTTTCATTAGTATAACAACGGCTAAATTAGTTTTTAGTTTTAAATTACTTAATTTTCGAAAGGAAATTCAGCTTTGGTTGTTTATCCCGATCAGGTGTTTTATGGAAATTTATATATAAAAGACATCATTCAAGCCATTTTATTGAAAATCTGCCTTTAACAGGGCTGCAAATCAGATAAATAAAATCAATTTGTCATTCCATTTTAATTCGTTATTTTTAATATTCAATTGATAATCAAAAAATAAACTATGAAAATGAAATTTACTTTAATTGCAGCCATTGCCTTATTAGGGTTCTCGGCAAAAGCGCAAACTTTTAGCGACGATTTTGAATCTTATACAGTAGGTTCTAAATTAGGTCCTCAATCAACAAACTGGACAACCTGGAGTAATGCCGATGGTGGTACCGAAGATGTTGCCGTGATAGCTTCTGATTCTTACAGTGGAACAAAGTCAATTTATTTCTCATCTACTTCTGCAACAGGTGGACCAGCAGATGTGGTTTTACCTTTTGGAGGAGTTTATAATTCTGGAACTTTTGAATTCAAAGCAAGGTTTAAAGTGCCGAGTACCAAAACAGGCTATTTTAATTTTCAAGCTAATGCAACCATTGGTCAAATATGGGCATTAGACTGTTATATGAATGCAGACCAAACCTTAACCATGGGAAATACTGGGGGTCAATTATTCTCTGGCACTTATCCTCAAGGTAATTGGTTTGAATTAAAATATATCATCAACTTAAATACCAATCAGTGGAAAGTTTTCGTAAACGATACCTTAAGAGGCACGTTCAGTAATACAGTTAACCAAATTGCATCCTTAGATATTTATCCAGCAAATGCTGCTGCATCTTATTGGGTAGATGATGTGTCATACACCTATACTCCATATGTGTTGCCTACTTTTAATGCGGCATTAACTAGTTTAGAAATTGCAAATGGCTTAACAGGTCAAACAAAAACTGTTTCAGCACAAATTAGAAATTTGGGTAACACTGCCATTACTTCATTCGATATCAATTTGAATTATAATGGTAATTCGCAAACAAAAAATGTAACGGGTGTAAACATTGCATCTTTAGCAGTCTATGATATTACTTTAGATCAAAATATCACATTGGCTAACGGCAGTAATAATGCAGTGGCAACTATTTCAAATGTAAATGGAAATGCGACGGATGGAGATAGCACAGACAATGTAAAATCAATTGCAATTGCTCCAGTAAATCCTGCAGCAGGTAAAATAGTAGTAGCCGAAGAAGGCACAGGAACTTGGTGTCAGTGGTGTCCAAGAGGTGCGGTGTTTATGGATTTAATGGAAACAAATTACAAAGGTTATGTTGCTCCTATTGCAGTTCACAATGCAGATCCAATGACTTACACCATTTACGATGCAGGAATGGGCGCGTATTTAGCTGGCTATCCTCAAGTAATTGTAGATAGAGGCAATGCCTTTGATCCAAGTCAATTAGAAGCAAATTTTTTAAATAAAGTAACCGCTGCGCCAATTGCAATTTTAGAAAACGGTGCAACCTATAATTCAACTACACGCGAATTAAAAGTTTCGGTAACTTCTACTTTTAACAGTGCAATTGCAGGCGATTATAAAATGGCTTGTGTGCTAACAGAAGATAGTGTTAAGGGAACAGGTTCAACATGGAGTCAAGCAAATGCTTAT